>NZ_JBHXDN010000017.1:0-77200 GCF_042726075.1 Kitasatospora sp. NPDC127035
CCGACGGCCGCATCGTCGACGAACTCCACCAGCCCACCGCCGACACCGTCCTGGACCGCATGCGCCGCTTCGACGCCAAGGGCCGCACCAGCTGACACCGCGACAGCCGACCGCCCCCTCACCGACCCCAGGACACCCGGGAAACCCCATGTATCGCACCGCACTGCGCAACGTGCTGGCCCACAAGGGCCGACTGCTGATGACGGCGCTCGCCGTCATGCTCGGCACCGCCTTCGTCGCCGGCACCATGGTCTTCTCCGACACCTTCGGCAAGGCCATGCGGGACAGCAACTCCAAGAGCTACTCGGACGTGGCGGTCCAGGTCGTCGACAACTCCGCCGGAGCCACCGCCAGCGCCCGGGAGAAGAGCGAGAAGAGCCCGGCGACCCTGACCGACGCGACCGTCCAGCAGCTCGCCGCGCTGCCCGGCGCCGCCTCGGCCCGCGGCGTGGTGAGCGGCTTCACCGGCGTCGCCGACAAGGACGGCACCCTGATCGGCCAGGCCTGGTCGGCCAAGGGCGGCAACTTCGCGCCCGGTCCGGACGGCAAGGACACCCGGTACCCGATGGTCGAGGGCCAGGGCCCGAAGACGGCCAAGGAGATCGCCCTCGACCGGAAGACCGCCGACAAGGCCGGCTACAAGGTCGGCGACACCGTCCGGGTCGGCTCCAACGGCCCGGTCGTCGAGGCGAAGCTCACCGGCGTCTTCACCACCGACGACCCGGTGGTCAGCACCGGCGGCACGCTCACCCTGTTCGACCGCGCCACCGCCCAGCAGCTGCTGCTGGAGCCCGGCCGCTACAGCGGCATCGTGCTCACCGCGAAGCCCGGCACCGCCCAGGACGCCCTGCTCTCCCAGGTCGACGAGAAGCTCAAGCCCGGCCAGCAGATCGAGGTCCGCACCGGCGAGCAGCTCAAGGCCGAGGAGGAGCGGATGATCACCAGCGGCACCGAGGGCATGCGCATGATGCTGCTCTCATTTGCCGCCATCTCGCTCTTCGTCGGCATCTTCATCATCGCCAACACCTTCACCATGCTGGTCGCCCAGCGCACCAAGGAGCTGGCACTGCTCCGCGCGATCGGCGCCAGCCGCAAGCAGGTCACCCGGTCCGTCCTGGTCGAGGCCCTGGCGATCGGCACCGTGTCGGCGCTGGCCGGCCTGGTCGCCGGTGTCGGCATCGGCGCCGGGATGCAGTCCCTGATCGCCTCGCTGGGCGACGGCATGCCGACCGGTTCGCTGGTCATCAAGCCGCTGACCGTCGCGGTCACCCTGGTCGTCGGCGTCCTGGTCACGGTGCTCTCCGCCCTGATGCCCGCCATGCGCGCCTCCCGGATCGCCCCGGTGGCCGCGATGAGCAGCGGCGACCAGCCGGCCTCCCAGAAGTCGCTGGTGGTCCGGAACGTGATCGGCTCGCTGCTGGCCGCCGGTGGCATGGCGCTGGTCGCCTTCGGCGCGGCCAAGGGCAACTCCGACGGCCGGATCCCGGTCGCGATCGGCGCCGTGCTCACCGTCCTCGGCGTCTTCATCCTGCTGCCGCTGCTCTCCCGCCCGATGATCGCGCTGGTCGGCCCGGTCCTCGGCCGGCTGTTCGGCATGCCGGGCAAGCTAGCCCGGCAGAACGCGGTGCGCAACCCGCGCCGCACCGCGGCCACCGCGGCCGCGCTCACCATCGGCATGACCCTGGTCACCGGGCTGACGGTGATCGGCGCCTCGGTCTCCGACACGCTCGACAAGGCCGTCACCAGCTCGATGAAGGCCGACTTCCTGGTCTCGGCCGCCAACGGCATGAGCCTGTCCGACAAGGTCCCGGGCGAGATCGCCAAGGCCCCGGGCGTGACCGCCTCATCGCCGCTGACCACCGTCTACTGGGAGCTCAACGGCACCTCCAAGGCGATCACCGGCCTGAACGCGGACACCTTCGACAAGCTGGTGTCCGTGGAGCTGAAGAGCGGCTCCGTCGCGGCCGTCGGCAAGGGACAGCTGCTGGTCGACGAGGACGTCGCGAAGAAGTTCGGCGTCACCACCGGCTCGACGATGAACGTCACCTTCCCCGACGAGACCACCGGCACCCTGACCGTCGGCGGCGTCTACACCAAGGGCGGCCTGCTGGGCCCGGTCATGCTGGCCAACAGCGAGATCGTCAAGCACGAGCCGCAGCCGTACCTGAACAACGTCCTGGTCAAGGGCGCCGACGGGGAGAGCGACAGCCTCAAGCAGTCGCTGAAGAGCGCCACCGGCGCCAACCCGGTGATCGAGGTCAAGTCCAAGCAGGACGTCCGTGACGACTTCAGCCAGATCATCACCTTCGCGCTGAACATGATGTACGGCCTGCTGGCGATGTCCGTGATCGTCGCGATCCTCGGGGTCATCAACACCCTCGCGATGTCGGTCTTCGAGCGGAAGCGCGAGATCGGCATGCTGCGGGCGATCGGCCTGGACCGCGGCGGCATCAAGCGGATGGTCCGCCTGGAGTCCGTGGTGATCTCGGTCTTCGGCGCCGGCATCGGCGTCCTGCTCGGCGCCTTCATGGCCTGGGCGATCAACGGCACGCTGAAGTCCGACCTGCAGGGCCTGACCACGGTCCTCCCGTTCGGCCAGCTGCTGATCTTCCTGGTGCTGGCCGGCCTGGTCGGCCTGGTCGCCGCCTTCTGGCCCGCCCGCCGGGCGTCCAAGCTGGACATCCTCGCCAGCATCAAGACGGACTGACCCCGGGCCGGTTCGGCACCGGACACGGAAAGGCCCCCGCCAGAGGGTTCGGCGGGGGCCTTCTCGTACTTCTCGTACTCCGCCCGACTCGCACAGCCGGCTGAGCACCACGGAGGTCGTGGTCCGGCAACGCTGCCGGGCGGAGGGCCTCCGACTCATACCCCGGTGCTCCCACACCGGGGTCCGCAGTCGCCTACTTGCTGCCGGCGAGCTCCTTGTCGGCAGCAGGCTTGGCGGCCTCGGCGGGCTTGGCGGCCTCGACCGGCTTGGGCGCGGGCGCCGCGGCCTCCTGGAACGCCTCGAACGGCTTCTCCATCTGCGACAGGCCGACGGCCTCGCGCTTCAGGAAGACGGCCAGGGTCCAGTCGGTGAAGACGCGGACCTTGCGGTTCATGGTGGGGACCATGGCGCCGTGGTACAGGCGGTGGAACCACCAGGCCGGACGGCCCTTCAGCTTGTACTTGCCGAAGAGGATCGCCACGCCCTTGTGCAGGCCGAGACCGGCGACCGCACCCAGGTTCTTGTGCTTGTACTCCTGCTGCGGGAACCCGCGCATGCCGGAGATGACGTTGTCACCGAGGACGGCGGCCTGGCGGACGGCGTGCTGCGCGTTCGGCGGGCACCAGGCACCCTCGCCGGCGGCGAGGTCCGGCACCTGGGCGTTGTCGCCGGCGGCCCAGACGTAGTCGAAGCCCTGGACCTGCAGGGTCGGCGCGGTGTCGACGTGGCCGCGGGGGCCCAGCGGCAGACCGAACTCGGCCAGCACCGGGTTCGGCTTCACGCCGGCGGTCCACACGATGGTGGAGGCGTCCGCCTCGACGCCGTTCTTCAGCACGACGTGCTGGTCGACGCAGGAGTCCATCGAGGTCTCGATGTAGATCTCGATCTGACGCTCTTCGAGCTTCTCCTTGGTCCACAGACCGAGGTCCGGGCCCATCTCCGGGAGGATGCGGTTGGCCGCCTCCACCAGGATGAAGCGCATGTCGTCGCGGCTGACCGTCTTGTAGATCTTGGCGGCGTCGCGCGCCATGTCCTCGATCTCGGCGATCGTCTCGACGCCGGCGAAGCCGCCGCCGACGACGACGAAGGTCAGCGCCTTGCGGCGGATCGCCTCGTCGGTGGTGGACTCGGCCTTGTCCAGCTGCGCCATGACGTGGTTGCGGAGGCTGATGGCCTCCTCCACGGTCTTCATGCCGATGCCGTGCTCCGCCAGACCCGGGATCGGGAAGGTGCGGGAGACCGAGCCGGTCGCGACGACCAGGTACTCGAAGGGCAGCTCGTACGAGTCGCCGGCCGCGGGCTGGATGGTGGCGACCTTACGGGCGTGGTCCACACCGGTGACCGCACCGGTGAGCACCTCCGCCTGCTTGAGGGCGCTGCGCAGCGGCGCGACGAGGTTGCGGGGCGCGACGTTGCCGCCGGCCGCCTCGGGGAGGAAGGGCAGGTACGTCATGTACGACCGCGGGTCGACGACCGTGACGGTCGCTTCGCCGTAACGCATCTTCTTGAGGATGCGCATCGCGGCATACAGGCCGACGTAACCACCGCCGACAATGAGGATGCGAGGACGCTCCGTGGTGCTCATATCCGAAAGTATCCAGCACCGTTCGGAGCAGCCTTCGTGAGCCCGCTCACAAGCTTCTGGACACCCCGTGCTACACTTCGCGCCCCCAAAATCGCTTCCCGGTCGACTCCTCGCGGCCCGTCCGGCCCCTCCGTGAGCACGTCCGTTCGAACGGCCCCGCTGAGCAGCAACGATCCGTACGGGGCCCGGGTTCCCCCACAGGATTTCGATTTTCAAACCTCTGGCGGGACGGGACCTGCGATCCAGCGGCTGTCATGCCGGGCGGGCCTTCGGTCCCACATATCGGACGGACCGGGCCCGTCCCCGGGGCGAATGGCGGGATCTCCATGTGAAGAAATTCACGAACTTTCCCGCACGGCCCCGGGCGCGCCCCGGCCCCGGCACCCGCAACGGGGTGCCGGGGCCGGGAAAACGGCGTGGCAGGGGGGCGGGGCCCGGTCAGGAAACGATGCTCCAGGCGATCCCG
This sequence comes from Kitasatospora sp. NPDC127035, assembly GCF_042726075.1. NCBI lineage: Bacteria > Bacillati > Actinomycetota > Actinomycetes > Kitasatosporales > Streptomycetaceae > Kitasatospora > Kitasatospora sp. NPDC127035. Next base: position 4,759 of record NZ_JBHXDN010000017.1, read on the forward strand.
TCCAGGATGTCGTGCTCGCTGACGACCACCTCGGCGGCGCCGGTCCGCTCCATGATCTCCAGCAGTTCCAGCGCTCCGGCGGCGATCACGTCCACCCGGCCCGGGTGCATCGACGGAATGGCCGCCCGCTCCGCGTGGGTGGCGCGCAGCAGCCGCTCGGCGATCGCGGCCACCTCGGCGCGGCTCATCCGCGAGTGGTGGATCGCCTCGGAGTCGTACCGGGGGAGGTCCTGGGCGATGGCCGAGAGGGTGGTCACCGTGCCCGCCAGGCCGACCAGGGTGGCCGCACCGGTCAGCGGGACGCTCTCCGCCGCCCGGTCCAGCTCGGCCCGGACGTGCGCCCGCGCCTCCTCGACCTGCTCCGCCGAGGGCAGCTCGGCGCCGCCGAAGTGCCGCTCGGTCAGCCGGACGCAGCCGATGTCCACCGAACGCGCGGCCCGCACGTCCTCGTCCCCGAGCACGAACTCGGTCGAGCCGCCCCCCAGGTCGAAGACCAGGTACGGCGCCGGGAACTGACCGCCGGTGAACTCCTTGGTGGCGCCGACGAACGAGAGGTGCGCCTCCTCCTCGCCGCTGACGACCTCGGGCTCCACGCCCAGGACGGCGCGCACGCCCTCGATGTACTCGGCGCTGTTCTCGGCGTCCCGGGAGGCGCTGGTCGCCACGAAGCGGATCCGCCCGGGGTCCACCCCGAAGCCGGACACGACCTCCGCGTGCTCCCGGCAGGCCGCGAAGGTGCGGGCCAGCGCGTCCGGGTGCAGCCGGCCGGTCCGGTCCACGCCCTGGCCCAGCCGGTTGATCACCATCCGCCGGTCGAGGTCGGTGATCGCGCCGGTCTCCGGGTCGAGGTCGGCGACGAGCAGCCGGATCGAGTTGGTGCCGCAGTCGATCGCGGCGACCCTGGTGACGGTCACGCGCCGTCCTCCCCGGCCTCCTGGGAGGCCCGCTTGGCGGCGCGCTCGGCGGTCTTCTGCTCCTTGGCCGCGATCACGGCCGCGTCGTCCTTCGCCTTGGCCCGGTTGCGGGCCACCCGCTCACCGGCCGCGGTGACCTCGGCGGGGGAGACGCACGGGCCCTTGGCCCACCAGTCCTCCAGCAGGCCGATCGCCTCGTCGCCGAGCGGGTTGACGCCCTCGCCGGCCGCCAGCGAGTGGCCGACCAGCACGTGCAGGCACTTGACCCGGTCCGGCATGCCGCCGGCGCTCGGGAAGCCCTCCAGCACCTCGATGGCGTCGCGCCGGGCGATGTAGTCCTCGTGCGCCTTCCGGTAGGCGGCGGCCAGCTCCGGGTCCTCAGCCAGCCGGGCGCTCTGCTCCTTCATCACGCCGTCCGCCTCCAGGGTGCCGATCAGCGAGGCGGCCTTGGGGCAGGTCAGGTAGTACAGGGTCGGGAACGGCGTGCCGTCCGGCAGCCGGGGGGCCGTCTCCACGACGTCCGGGTTGCCGCAGGGGCAGCGGTGGGCCACGCCGCGCAGGCCGCGCGGGACCCGGCCGAGCTGCGCGGCGATGGCCGCGACGTCCTCGTCGGAGACGGTGGGGTGGTTCTCAGTGGTCATGGGAGGAGCTGTCTCCAGCGGGGGCGGGGGCGGGTGGTGAGGGAGGGGCGGAGGCGGCGGCCGGGGCGGCGGCAGGGGCTGCGGCGGCGTCCACCGAGTCCCAGATGCCGGCGTACCAGGGCCTGGCCGCCTTGGCCGGCCCGGTGGCCGGGCCCTGTGCGGGCGGCGGCGCGCCGACGGACGACCTGGTCGCCTCCCCGGCGGCCGGGTCCACCGCGATGTACGGGGTCTCCCCCGGCATCGCGTAGTGCAGCCGGGCGCGGGCCTGCACCTTGACGTACTCGGGGTCCTGCCAGCGGGCCTTCTCCCGGCGGAGCTGCTCGACCTGCTGCCGGGCGTGCTCGGCCTTGGCCCGCTGGGAGGAGATCTCGGAACGCTGCGAGATGAACTGCCGCGTCGGGTACGCCAGGATCGCCACCAGCGAGCAGAGCACCAGCACGAGGACGGTCGCCCGGCTCGTGAACCGAGGCCGGGCCGCCAAGCCCGGGATCCTCCAGCCTGCCATCTCCGGTGTCCCCTCCTGGTCGCGACGGTGCCCCGCCGTCCACCCTACGGGGTGAACAGGCGGGGCACCGGCGGGAGCTGTGTGTGTCAGCCCTCGTACTTGAACCGCGGGAAGGCGCCGCGGCCGGCGTACTCGGCGGCGTCGTCGAGGATCTCCTCAATGCGCAGCAGCTGGTTGTACTTGGCGACGCGCTCGGAGCGGGCCGGGGCACCGGTCTTGATCTGGCCGCAGTTGGTCGCGACGGCCAGGTCGGCGATGGTGACGTCCTCGGTCTCGCCGGAGCGGTGCGACATCATGCAGCGGTAGCCGTTGCGCTGGGCCAGCTCGACGGCGTCCAGGGTCTCGGTCAGCGAGCCGATCTGGTTCACCTTCACCAGCAGCGCGTTGGCGGTGCCGGTCTCGATGCCACGGGCCAGGCGGGCCGGGTTGGTGACGAACAGGTCGTCGCCGACGATCTGGACCTTGTCGCCCAGCTTGTCGGTCATGGCCTTCCAGCCGTCCCAGTCCGACTCGTCCAGCGGGTCCTCGATGGAGACCAGCGGGTAGGCGGCGACCAGGCCGGCGTAGTACTCGATGAGCTCGGCGGAGGTGAGCGCCTTGCCCTCGAACTGGTAGGCGCCGTCCTCGTAGAACTCGGAGGAGGCGACGTCCAGCGCCAGCGCGACGTCCTTGCCCGGCACGTAGCCGGCCTTCTGGATCGCCTCGACGATGAGGTCCAGGGCCTCGCGGTTGGAGTCCAGGTTCGGGGCGAAGCCGCCCTCGTCGCCCAGGCCGGTGGAGAGGCCGCGCTCCTTCAGCACACCCTTGAGGGTGTGGTAGACCTCGACGCCCCAGCGGACGGCCTCGGAGAAGGACTCCGCGCCGATCGGAGCGATCATGAACTCCTGGATGTCGACGTTGGAGTCCGCGTGCGAGCCGCCGTTGAGGATGTTCATCATCGGGACCGGCAGGACGTGCGCGTTCGGGCCGCCCAGGTAGCGGAACAGCGGCAGGTCGCTGGCCTCGGAGGCGGCGTGCGCGACGGCCAGCGAGACGCCCAGGATGGCGTTGGCGCCGAGCGAGGACTTGTCCGGGGTGGCGTCCAGGTCGAGCATGGCCTGGTCGATCAGGCGCTGCTCGGTGGCGTCGTAGCCGACGAGCTCCGGGCCGATCTGCTCGATGACGGCCAGGACGGCCTTCTCCACGCCCTTGCCGAAGTAGCGGTTCTTGTCACCGTCGCGGAGCTCCAGCGCCTCGAAGGCGCCGGTGGAGGCACCCGACGGGACAGCGGCGCGGCCGGTGCTGCCGTCGTCGAGGCCCACCTCGACCTCGACCGTGGGGTTGCCACGCGAGTCGAGGATCTCACGGGCTACGACGACATCGATGGACGGCACGAGGCATCTCCTAGCGGAAACAGGTTCGGCTGACGGTGGGTGCTGTCGGCCGGACGATTGCGGAGTCGTTACGACCAGAGCCTAACCGCACGGGCTCTCCGGGCCACGTCGGCCCGGGTCCCGTCTCAGCGTGTGGCACGGCTACCCGCCGGTAGTTCACCTGGTTGCCCCACGGAAGGGGGCCGGATCGGGACGAAGGGGCCGGACCCGGTCGAACCCGGCCCCCCTCGCGATCCACCGGCGAAACGGCATCAGCCGAGGGTGAGCACCTGGCCGGGGACGATCAGGTCGGGGTCGCCGCCGACGGTGCCGCGGTTGCCGTCGTAGAGCGCCTGCCAGCCGCCGGAGACACCCTGGCCGGCGGCGATGCCGGCGAGCGTGTCGCCCGCCCGGACGGTGTAGCCGTGGCCCGCGCCCTGCTGGGCGGCCGGGGCGCTCTGGGCGGCGGCCGGACGGGCGTCCTGGACCGCGGCCTGACCGGCGTACTGCTGGTAGACGCTCTGGTGGCTGGTCCAGTACCAGCCGCCGTTGTTCTCGTACCAGAACACCTTCGCGTCGGCGTCCCAGCCGGACGTGCCGGAGAAGGACGGGGCCTGCCCGTACTGCTGCACCTGCGGCCGGTCCTGCTGGGCCTGCGGCTTCGGCGCGGCGTGCTTCGGGGCCTGCTTGGCCGCCTGGGCCGGCTTCTCCTGCTGGGCCGACTTCGGCGCGGCGTGCTTCGGCGCGGTGGTCTGCGGGGCGGTGGTCTGCGGCGCGCTCGGCTGGGTGGCGGCCTGCGGGACGGCCGGCTTGGCGTCCGCCGAGGTGTCGACCGCCGCCGGGGCGCCGCCCTTGCTCAGGCCCGCCTTCTTGGAGCAGACCGGCCAGGCGCCCGGCCCCTGCGAGGCGAGGACCTTCTCGGCCACCGAGATCTGCTGCGCCTTGGAGGCCTGGTTGGCCTGCGGCGCGTACGAGGTGCCGCCGAACGCCTTCCAGGTGCTGGGCGTGAACTGCAGGCCGCCGTAGAAGCCGTTGCCGGTGTTGATGCTCCAGTTGCCGCCGGCCTCGCACTGGGCGACCGCGTCCCAGGTGGAGACCGGGGCGGCGGAGGCACCGGTGGCGCTGAGGATCGGCAGGGCCAGCCCGACACCGGCGACGCCGGCGACGGCGATGGCCTTCTCGGTCTGGGTACGACGACGATGACGGCCGGTTCCGACGAACAGCATGAAGAGGTCCCTCTCCGCACGCCTGCGAGGTGAGCTGTCGGGTTCGGACCGGGAGGTGGCCCGGCCGCGCGAGGCGGCTTCACCCCAAGCCGTGGGGGACGGCAACAAACCTGGTTCCCCCGCCCCTGCCCAGGGTCTGGTCGGTTTCCCGGGGCACGACGGGCAGGACTCGGCGTTCCGTGCTCGGGGCTCGCAGCTGCGAACTCCACGGAGAGTAGACAGATCCGTAGAGCAATCACAAGCTCATATCGTCGGTATCACACGGAAATCACGTCAGGTGATGGATCGCTCACCAACGGGGGCGCTATGTCCGGGTTGGTGGCGGTTCAATCTCGCCGTCCTGCCTGGTCGGAGACCTTCCGTCAGCGTGTCGCGGGTCGCCTCACCGATCGGACGGAGCACCGGACGACTGCCCGGAAGAGGCCCTTTCGGGCATCTTCTCGGGGGTGAATTCCACGGGAAGTTCACGAAGTCCACGCATGATCAGACCACCGCGCCACCGCAGGTTCTCCGGGCTCTCGGCGAGCCGCAGGTCGGGCAGCCGGGAGAGCAGCGTGGCCAGCGCGGACCGCCCCTCCAACCGGGCCAGCGGGGCGCCGATGCAGTAGTGGATGCCGTGCCCGAAGCCCAGGTGCGGGTTGTCCGCGCGGGCCAGGTCGAGGGTGTTCTCGTCGGCGAACCGCGCCGGGTCCCGGTCCGCCGCCGCGAGCACGACCAGCACCGGGTCCCCGGCCGGGATGTCCACCCCTCCGATGGTCAGCGGGCTGGTCGCGAACCGCCACGTCGCCAGCTCCACCGGCCCGTCGTAGCGCAGGAGTTCCTCGATCCCGGTCTCCAGCAGACCGCTCTCGCCACGGGCGATCGACTCCTGGAGCAGGGCGCGCTGGCCGGGATTGCGCAACAGCGCGTACGTGCCGTTGCCGATCAGGTTCACGGTCGTCTCGAACCCGGCGAAGAGCAGGATGAAGGCCATCGCCGCGGCCTCGTTCTCGGTGAGGTGCTCGCCGTGGTCACCGGCCCGGATCAGCCCGGAGATCAGGTCGTCCCCGAGGTCCGCCCGCTTGCGGTGGATCAGCTCCGCCAGGTACTCGCGCATCCGCTTCACCGCGCGCCCCACACCGCCGCGCCGGCCACCGCCGTGCCGGATCATCATCCCGGCCCAGTCCCGGAAGTCGTCCTGGTCCTCGGCGGGCACCCCGAGCATGTCGCAGATCGCGTAGATGGGGAGCGGGAAGGCGAACTCGTGGATCAGGTCGGCGCTCCCGCGCTCCGCGAACCCGTCGATCAGCCGGTCGGTCAGCTGCTGCACCCGGGGCTCGAAGGCCGCCACCCGGCGCGGCGTGAACGCCTTCGACACCAGACGGCGGAGCCGGGTGTGGTCCGGCGGATCGATGTTCAGCAGGTGCGTCATCAGGTCGGCCTGGCGCTCGCCCGGGATGCCGACCCGGCCGGCGCGGTGCGCCTGCTCGCTGTGGTTCGCCGGGTTCTTGGAGAGCCGGCCGTCCGCCAGCGCCTGCCGGGCGTCCGCGTACCGCGTCACCAGCCACGCCTCCACGCCGCTCGGCAGGGTGGTGCGGTGCACCGGCTCGTGCTCGCGCAGCCACGCGTACGCCGGGTACGGGTCGGCGGCGAAGTCCCAGGTGAAGAGCGGAGGGCGGGCGGAGGCGGGCTGGACTGGCATGGAACGACGGTATCCCGGGTGCAAGTCGGACACGACAGGCGTGAGTCTGGTCACCTGAGGGGTATTCCCTGTTGCGGAGGGTCAGGACGTGCCTACGATCCTCCGCAAGATGTCCGTGGGCGCCGGTGCGGGGCCGCCCACAGGGAGGAGCAACACCATGCGGGACACCGGTTCGGTCGTCGTGATCGCGGTACTCCACGGCGGGTCGGGGGCCGACCTCGCCCGCAGGTTCACCGCCGCCGGAGCAGCCGGGATCCTCATCGCCGACCAGCAGGTCGGCATCGCCGAGGACCTCGCCACCGAGCTCGACCGGCCGGGCTGCCCGGTCGTCGGCGTCTGCGGCGACATCCGCCGCCCCAGCGACGTCGCCGCCCTCGTCGACACCGCCGAGAAGCACCTCGGCCCGATCGACCTGTTCTGCGTGGCCGGACCGGACGGCGAGCGGATCGTGTCGCTCGCCGACCTGCCCGACCACCTCGACCTGGAGCGGCTCGCCGAACTGGTCGCGCTGGTCGGCGAGGCGATCGGCGAGGTCGTCCCGGCGCAGCGGCGGCCGGCGAAGGACGTCGCGCGGGTCTGACCCGCGGTGGCGGGCCGGGCGCCCCGGTCCGCCGCGCGCGGGTGGCCCGGGCGACTCCGACTACTCCGGCTGCTCGGGCTGCTCCGACTGCTCCGACTGCTCCGACTGTTCGGGCTTGAGGCCCTCGGCCGCGCGGACCGCGTCCCGGTAGCCGCGTGCCGCCGCCCGCAGCGCGGCGTCCACGTCCACCCCCGCGTCGTGCGCGCGCTGCGCCACCGCGAGCAGCAGCCCGCCCGCCGACTCCGGCGTGAGCTCCGCGGGCAGCTCGTACGGCTCGTCCGACACGCCCGCGAACCCGGACCGGCGCACCCGCGACACCAGCTTCGCCGCGTACGCCAGCGACGGCAGCCCGGCCGGCACGCCGTCCAGCACCGACTCGCGCTCCGACTTCTCGGCGGCCTTCAGCGTCTCCCAGTTCGCCTCCACCTCGGCGGCGCCCGTCGCCTCGGCGTCCCCGAACACGTGCGGGTGCCGGTACATCAGCTTCTCGACGATGTCGCCCGCCACGTCGTCCACCGAGAAGGGGTCGGTGGGGTGCTCCTCGGCGATGCGGGAGTGGAAGAACACCTGGAGCAGGACGTCTCCGAGCTCCTCGCGGAGCGTGTCGCGGTCCCCCTCCTCGATCGCCTCGACCAGCTCGTAGGCCTCCTCGACCAGGTACTTCACCAGGCTGGCGTGGGTCTGCTCGGCGTCCCACGGGCAGCCGCCCGGCGAGCGGAGGCGGTCCATCACGGAGGCCAGGTCCAGCAGGCGGGCGCCCGGCAGGTCGTACGAGCCCGGCAGCACCTCGATCTCCGGCACCTCGCCCGCGTGCTCCACCGCGAGGCGCGCCAGCGCGTCGGTCAGCCCCGGGTCCCCGTCCGGACCACCCAGCCAGACCGTCGGGCCCTCCCCGGCCTGCTGCCCGGTCAGGAGCCTGGCCAGCGACGGCGCGGAGCCGGCCGGCACGACCTCCACCTCGACGCCGGCCTGTCGTACGGGGGCGAGCTGCGGATGCCCGGCGTCCCCCGCCAGCACCCGCCCCGCCGACCGCAGGGCCTCCCACGCGGACCAGGACAGCAGCCCGGGGGCCACCCGGTGGGTGGTGGTGAGGAGGATCAGCTTCGCGCCCGGAGGATTCGTCGTCACATCCCCGAACCTACCCGGCGCCGTCGTCTCCCCGCTCGCGGGTTTCGGCGCCCGGCCGCCCGGGAGTGCCTGCCGCCGTCCGCCGCTCCGCACCCCGCCCGCGCCGTCCGGAGCGGTCAGCGCGCGAGCCAGGGGTGGGCGGCGGGGGCGAGGCCGACGCGGTCCGGGTCCCAGGTGCCGTACCGGGGGTTGACCCGCAGGTGGAGGGCGACGGCGGCGGCGGCCAGGGCCCGGCGGACCGCCCTGTCTCCCGTCGGGGTGCCGGCGTCCTGGCCGGCGTCCGCGGCGAGGCGGTGGATCCCCAGCCGGCGGCGGAGGTGGTCGTCGATCGCCCCGCCCGGCACGCCCAGCCCGGCGAGCGCCCCGGCCAGCGGTTCCGCGCCGCCGTAACGCACCTCCTCCGCCGCGCGGGCCGCCGCCACCTCGGCCGCACCGACCGCCGGCCCCCGGTCGGCCACCGCCCGGGCCACCACCGCGTCGAGCACCAGATCGGTGACGGCCCGCCTGACCAGTCCGTCCGACTCCTGCCGGGCATCGGCCGACGCGCCGCCGGACACGTGCCGCAGTGCGGCCACCCGCGCCTCCACCGCCCCGACCGGGATCCGCCGGCCGTCCAGCACCGCCGCGGTGCCCGCCGTCAGCCCGGCGTTCCCGCACGCGGACAGGCCCGCAACGGCCAGCAGGGCACCGGCGGCGGCGGTCCGACGACGGTGCATGGCGATCTCCGGGAGGCTTCCGTGGCTACGGGGGAAGGCGCGCGGCGGGGTCGGGGCTGGGCGGCGAGGGGGCGGCCGGGCGTTCCTCCCGAGCCTAGGCCGGGGCGGGCGGCCAGGCGCGGACCGTGGCCCGAACGGGTCACACGGGGCGGCGCGGGCTTCGGGCCTCGTGTCTCGGGCTTCGGGCTTCGGGCTTCGGGCGTAAACCCTGACGATCGTCCAGGTCGCCGTCTGCCTTTCGGGTCAGGTCGTGGCCCACTTGCTGCTCCTACCGTCCCGATCATGTCGAAAACGGTCAGGAACAACGCTGCCGGGAGGCGGGCGGCCGAGCGCCGGGCAACCGGGAGCGGTCGGGCATCGGGCGGGCGGACGAGGAACGGACGGAGGGCGGGAGCACGGACCGCAGGACGGACGGCGGGTCTGCGGGTGACCCTCGCCGTGGCGCTTCCGGCGGCAGGGGCCTGTCTGGTCGGCCTGCTGGCCCCCGCGCACGGGGGTGGGGAAGGACCGGTCCGGGTGGTCGCCGGCGCGTCCGCCACCGGCTACCGGCGGGTGGTGGAGGCCGTCGCCGACGCGCCGCGCCCGGCGGCCGAGCTGGTGGAGCCCGCGACCGAGGCCGGACTGCTGGTGCTGGGCCTGTTGCTGGCGCTCGGCTGGTGGACGGCGCGGGGGCGACGGGACGCCCGCACGGTCGCGGGGGTGGTGCTCACCGGCCTCGGGACGGTGCTCGCGTACGGGGCGAGCGAGGTGCTGAAGACCGTGATCGACGAGGAGCGGCCCTGCCGCGCGCTGGTCGGGCTCCCGGCCACCGTGCTCGCGGACTGCCCTCCGCCCGGCGACTGGTCGTTCCCCAGCAACCACGCGACCCTGGCCGTCTCGCTGGCCACCGGCCTCGTGCTGCTGAGCCCGCGCCGGGCCTGGTTGGTCGTCCCGGTCGGCCTCGGGACGGCGGCGCTGCGGGTGGCGGCCGGCGTGCACTACCCGCACGACGTGGTCGCGGGGGCCGCTCTCGGCGGAACGGTCACGGCCGCGCTGGTCGTCGCGCTGCTGCCCTCGGCGACGGCGCTGGTCGACTCGCAGAACGGCGTCCGGCCGCTCGGGCCGCTGCTGCTGGCCCGGGCCACGACGCCGGCCGCCGCCCCGGGTCCGGACACGGACCCGGCGGCGGGGTCAGGTTCCGGAGGCCGCGGTCAGACCGGCCTCGTGGGCGAGGACGGCCGCGGCCGCCCGGTTGGCCACCCCCAGCCGCGCCAGGACGGAGCTCACGTGGGCCTTCACCGTCCCCTCCACCACACCGATCCGGCGGGCGATCTGGCCGTTCGACAACCCGGCCGCGACCAGCGCCAGGACGTCCCGCTCCCGGGCCGTGAGTCCGGCCACCTGTTCACGGGCGGCGGCACGCCGGTCGGCAGGCCCGCCGGACCCGGCGGCGGCGAGGTGGGCCACGACCCGCGCGGCCACCCGGGGTGAGAGGTAGGCCGCGCCGTCCGCCACCGCCCGGACGCCGGCGATCAGCTCCTCCGGTTCGCCCGACTTGATCAGGAACCCGTTGGCGCCGCCGCCGAGGGCCCGCAGGATGTAGTCGTCCTCGCCGAAGGTCGTCAGCATGACGATCCCGGTCGCGGACCCGGTCCGGGTGGTCACGGCCGTCCGGCGGATCTCGGCGGCGGCGGTGATGCCGTCGGTACCGGGCATCCGGATGTCCAGCACGGCGACGTCCGGCCGGTGCCGCCGCACCAGCTCGACCACCTCCCGGCCGTCCCCGGTCTCGGCGACGATCTCGATCCCCGGGTCGGTCGTGAGCACCGCCCGCACACCGGCCCGCACCATCGGCTCGTCGTCCGCGATCACCACCCGGATCGGCAGACCGGTCGTGGCCGGCTCCGGGCCGCTCATCCGGCGCTCACGAGACGAGGGCGTCCAGGGAGATCAGCACGTCCCCCCGGAAGCAGAGCCGGTACGCGTCCCCGGAGCGGTCGTTGTTGAACGGCTCGGCCGTGATCGCGTAGTACTCGCACGTCACTCCTTCTCCCCGGGGCGGAGGATCGCCCACGGACGGATGGTACGGAACCTGACGGTCCGGCAGAAACCGCTGCACGGTCGCGCGGTCCTGGCCGACCCGGAGCGACGCGTAGTCCGCCGGGTCCAGCACGGCGCGGCCGGTGGAGTAGATCGTCCACGCGCGCAGGCCCGCGGTCAGCACCAGCGCGGTCGCCAGCGGCGCCAGGACGACCGCCGCCATCATCCGGCCCACCCGCCGGCGGGCGTGCCGCAGTTCGCGGGCCGGCGACACGACGACCGGCCCGGGTGGCGGAACGGCCGGGGCGCCGGACCGCGGCAGGGAGGCGGACACCTCGAAGCCCCCGCCCCCGCCCCCGCCTGCGGCGCACGGCCCGTGGTCGAAGGTGCCGCCCGCCAACCGGACCCGCTCGGCCAGGCCGATCAGACCCCGGCCACCGCTCCCGGGCACGGCCCCCGGTGCCGACGACGGACGTGTTGACGACGGCAGGGTCGAGGACCGGAGGGGCGACGGCGCGAGGGCCGACGGTGACGGGCCGTTGGCCACCAGGACGCGGGCGCCGTCCGCCGAGTACGCGACCCGCACCTCCACCGGCGCCCCCGGCGCGTGCTTGGCAGCGTTGGTCAGCGCCTCCTGGACCACCCGGTACGCGGCGTGCTCGGCCGCCCGCGACAGGCCGTCCGGCTCGCCGGTCACGGTCAGCCGGACCTCCAGACCGGCCGCCGCCGCCTCGGCCACCAGCTGCGGGACACCCGCGTCGGCGGGACCCCGGGCGTCGTGCTCGTCGGCCTCGTCCCGCAGGATCCCGATCACCTCGCCGAGGCGCTCGACCGCTGCCGCCGCACCCGCCCTGATCTCCTGGGCCGTCTCGCGGTGCGGCCCGGCCAGGTCCGGCGCCAGCTTCAGGGCGCCGGCCCGCAGGGCGATCAGGCTCAGGTCGTGACCGAGGGCGTCGTGCATGTCCTGGGCGATCCGGGCCCGTTCGCGCATCCGGGCCTGCTCGGCCACCAGCCGCTGCTCACGTTCCAGGCGCTCCGCCCGCTCCCAACCGGCCCGCACCAGCTCCTGCGACTGCCGCCAGAACCGGCCCACCATCCAGGGCGCCATCCCGGCGCAGACCAGCAGCGACACGAACGACGTCCCCGCCACCATCCACGCCGGCACCGCCACCGCGGCCAGCACCCCGGCGGCGACCAGGACGGCCAGCACCACCACCGCCGGGCGCGCCCGGTCCGTCCGCCGGCCGGCCAGGAAGGCCGCCCCGATCGCCGGCACCACCCACCAGAGGGCCACCGGGCTCAGCCCGATCCCGGCCGCCGCCACCGCCAGCAACCCCCGGTCCGCCCATCGCGCGCTCGTCCACATCCGCACGACCCTACGGAAAACGCGGGGGCGGCGGATCTGTCGAAAGTCATGCCCGCACGCAGGAAGTCGGACCGGCGGACGCCCCCGGAGGCGATCAGGGACGGTGCGACGGAGGCCAGGGCGTGGCGCGGGGATCGGCGGTGGTGACGTGGTGGGGCTGCAGCGAGTCGAGGGTCCGGCGGAGCCGGCGCACGGCCGGGTGGTGCGGGCCTTCGCGGCGCTCACGGTCGAAGAGCAGTTGGAGCAGCCACGACCAGGCCGCCTCGGCCTCACCGAGCGCCGCGAGCAGTCCGCCGATCCGCTCGCGCAGGTCCAGCACCCGCTCCTGGTCGGTGTCCGGCCAGTCGGCGAGCAGCGCCCGGTACTCGGCGAGTGCCTCGGCCCCCCGGCCGAGCTGTTCGAGGCACTCGGCGGCCCGGTACCGGTACTCCACGGCCGCCCGGCCGCGCGGACCGCCCTCGGCGGTGGCGGCGAGCTGCCGGTACTCCGGGAGCGCCTCGCGGTGGCGCCGCTCCTGCAGGAGGGTGCGGGCGTAGATGGCCCGGACGGTGCCGGCCAGCCCGGAGCCGTCGCCGAGCTCGGCCCGGACCCGGGGCAGCAGCCGGGCGGCGAGGTCGATCACCTCGGCACGCCGTCCGGCGTCGACCAGGTCGGAGAGCCGGGCGCAGGCTGCCGCGAGGTCGCCCTCCACCGGGGAGACCGGACCGGGCGGGGCGAACGGGCCGGCCGGCGGCGGGCCCTGCGAGGTGGGCGGCATCGGCACGGCGGCCATCAGGAACGGCGGCGGCTCGGCACGCGGCGGAGCGGCACGCGGCGGAGCGGGCGGCGCCGCTGGCACCGCCGCCCCACCCGGCTGCGGCGCGGGTTCCGCCGCCCGGGGCTGCGGCTGGAGCGGGTGCCGGTAGGGCCGGGACGGGTCGGGCAGCGGTCCGTACCGGGGCTGCGGCACCGGGACGGCGGCAGGAAGCAGCGGGAGCAGCCGCCCGTAGACCTCCTGCGCGTCGGCCGGACGCTCCTCGGGCCGCTTGGCGAGCAGGTCGAGGACCAGCCGCTCCAACGGCGCCGGCACCTCGGGGCGCAGCTCGCGCAACGGCACCGGCGGGTCGTCGACGTGACGGCGCAGCAGGCCCAGCGCGGTGGGTGCGCGGAACGGCCCCTCGCCGGCGAGCATCTCGTGCAGCAGGCAGCCGAGCGCGTACAGGTCGCTGCGCGGGTCGACGGTCGCGGCCAGGGCCTGCTCGGGGGCCATGTACGACGGGCTGCCGATCGGGACGCCGGTGAGGGTGAGGCGGGTGGCCTCGGGGTCGAGTGCGGTGGCGATGCCGAGGTCGAGCAGGACGGTCCGGCCGTCCTCACGGACCATCACGTTGCTGGGTTTCAGGTCGCGGTGGACGACCGGCACCGCGTGGACGGCGGCCAGCGCGGTGCAGAGCTGCGCGGCCACGGCGACCGCACGCTCGACCGGGAACGGCGCGTCCTCGGCGATCAGGTCGGCCAGGCTGACGCCGGTGACCCGCTGCATGACGAGGTACAGCTCGCCGCCGTCCTCGCCGGCGTCGAAGACGGTGACGAGGCCCGGGTGGTCGAGGGCCGCGGTGGTGCGGCACTCGCGGAGGAAGCGGCGGCGGAGGTCGTCGCCGGGCGCGCGGTGGTCCCCGCCGCGCCCGGCGTCGGCCCCCGTGGCGGCGAGGAGCCGGTCGGGGCGGAGCAGTTTGACGGCGACCGGGCGGAAGAGCCGTTCGTCGTGGCCCGCCCAGACCTGGCCCATGCCGCCGTGGCCGATCTTCTCGGTGAGGCGGTAGCGGCCCCCGATCACCCGGGCCACCGTCACGGCCGGCCCTCGCGGGCCTGGCGGCGCAGCAGTTCGCCCAGCTCACGCAGTTCGTCGGAGGTCGCGGGGCCGGCGTCCGGAGCCGGCGCGGGCGGGTACGGCGCGGCGGCGGCGAACGGCTGGGCCGGAGTCCCGAACGGCGCCGGAGTGCCGAAGGGCTGGGCGCCGAAGGGCTGGGCGGGGGCGGTGAAGGGCTGGGCGGCCGTGGGCGCGGCGGGGGCCGGGTAGCCGTACGCCGGCTGGGCCGGGTAGGGGGCGGTGACGGCCTGCGGGGCGTAGTGACCGCCCGGCGCCGCCGGGTGCGGGCGGCCCGCCTCCCAAACCGCATGCCGGTCCATCACCAGGAAGTGCGCCGGCGGGACGAACCACATCAGCACCATCATCACCATGCCGACCGTGTCGGCGGTGGGGGCGCTGCCCTTGGGGCCGTTGCCGGCGACCCCGATCGCGACGATGTAGGCGAGGAAGAGCCCGGCGAAGGCGACCGCACCGACGATGTCGTACGCCCGGCGCCGGCGGACCGCCAGCAGCAGGGACGGCACCATGCCGAGCAGGCCGATCGAGAGCAGCGGGGCGAGCACCACCAGCACCCGGCCGAGCACCCCGTACGGGCCGGCGGGCCGCGGCCCGGACGGCACCGGGCCCATGACGGTCGGCGGCCCGGGGTAGGGCACCGCGCCCGGTATGCCCCCGGCGGGCCCACCGCCAGGGAAGGCGCCGCCGGGCGGTGGGCCGAACTGCCCGGGGTACTGCCCTGACATGCGCGCTCCTGAGCGGGTGAGTACGGCGGCCGTCCGGGTCACGGAGCGACCCCGCACACCGTACCGCCCCCACCCGACGGGCCGGGATCCCTCGGACCGCCTCCGCAGCCCGGGCAGTGGACCTCCCACCCGCCCCGGTCTGCCGCGGCCGGTCCGCCGGACGGCCCGTCAGGGGGTGTGCGGCGGCGCGGCCGTCCCGGTGGCGAGGGCGTCGGTGAGGGCCTGGGTGAGGACGCGGCCGAGCACGGCGGCCTGCTGCAGGGTGGTGTCGAACGCGGCGAGGCGGGCGAACGCCTCGCCGAGGCGCCGCTGTTCGGCGATCGGGAGGCGGGGCAGCTCGACGCGCCGGATGTCGAGGCGGGTCGTGGTGGAGGCGTGGCTGGCGGCCCGCCGGGTGGCCGCGGTGGAGCGGAGGTGGCCGGCCAGGAAGTGCGGGTCGAGGGCGTCCGGGTCGGGCCGGAGCAGGTGGAGCTGGCGACCCAGGGCCGCGCCGGCCGGCGGCCCCGCGGGGCCGACGACCCGGGCACCGGCCCCGCCGAGGGCCGGCACGACGACGTCGCCGGGCCTGGTCAGCGGGGGGCCGTCGGCGGTCGCGGCCGACCGGTCGAGAACGGCACCGGGCGGGGTACCGGCGGCGAGGTCCTGGTCGGTGAGCACGGGCGTGCCGGTCGGGTCGGCGTCGACCGGCCGGCCGGGTGCGCCGCTGCCGGAGGAGTACACCTCCAGGACGCCGGCCCGGACCAGCTCCCCCAGCGTGACGACCGCGCCGGTGCCCACGCCTGCGCCCGCCCCGGAACCGGCCCCGAAACCCGCTTCGGAGCCCGCTTCGGAGCCCGTCCCGAAGCCCGAGCCGGTCGGCTCCGGGAGCAGCGCGCCGGGGTCGCCCAGGGCGTCGAGCATCTCGGTCAGCCGGCCGCTGAGGTGGGACAGTTCGGCCGCGCCGCCGAGCGGGGCGGCGGGCGGGACGTGGCGGGTGGGCGAGAGGTCGGTCTCGTCGTCGAGCAGGTCGATCGCCGCCATGGTCCGGTACTCGCCGGGGCGGTCCGGGGGGAGCGGCAGGCTCTCACGGGCGGCGAGGTCGAAGGCGCGCCAGGCGTCCAGGACGGTCCGGTGCAGGTCGGGCCAGCGGACCTTGTCCCGGCCGCCCTCCGCGGTGTCGGCCGGGGAGGCCGGGGCGGAGGTCGCGTCCAGCAGCAGCACCTGCCGGAAGTCGTCCCCCGGGCGCGGGGCGCGCAGCACCCAGAGGTGCAGCGGCACGCCGTACGGGGGTGCGGCGCCGGCGGGGAGCGCGACGACGGCGCGCAGGGCGCCGCTGCGCAACAGTTCGGCCCGGACCCGGCGGCCTGCCCGGCGGGTCGCGACGGTCGGGGGGAGGAGGAGGGCCGCGAGGCCGCCCGGGCGGGTGTGGGCGAGGCAGTGCAGCACCCAGGCGAGTTCGGACTCGCCGCGCGGCGGCACGAGACCGCCGGGCCACCGGTGGTCGAACTGCAGCTCGTCGTGGCCCCAGTCCCGCTCGTTGTACGGGGGCTGGCAGAGCACCGCGTCGAAGGTGCGGCCGGGGTGGGCGTCGGCGCGCAGGGCGTCGCCGGCACGCAGGTCGAGCGGGAGCGGCCCGGGGTCGGCGGCGGGCGTGTGCAGGGCGAGCCGGAGCCGGGCGAGCGCGGCGGTGACCGGGTCGGCGTCCTGGCCGTACCGGCCGGTGGTCGGGGGCAGGGCGAGCAGCAGCGCGCCGAGGCCGGTGGCCGGGTCCAGCACGGTGGCGGGCACACCGGCGACGGCGGCGAGCAGGCCGGCGGCCTCCGGCGGGGTCGGGCTGAGCTGCCGGGTGTTGGCCTCGGCGTAGCGGGTGAGCAGTTGCTCGAAGGCGGCGGGCGGTCCGGCCGCGGCGGAGAGTTCGGCGAGCAGGCGGGCGAGGTCCAGCTGGGTGGAGCCGAGCAGCCCGGGCAGGTGGAGGCCGGCGGCGCCGTGGGGGCCGAGGGCGGTGTCGGCTGCGTCGGCCAGCGCGCGGGGCAGGCCGGTGGCGAGCCGGGCCTCGGACTGGGCGGCGAGTGCGGTCCAGCGACCCGGTTCGCGGTGGTGCAGCAGGAGGACGGCGCCGGCCTGGACCAGCGGGGCGGCGGGGTGGCCGGCGGGGTCGCGGAGGGTCTCGACCAGCCGCCAGACGCGTTCGAGCAGGGGCAGTTCGGCGATCTTGCCCTGGGCGCGGAGCCAGGTCTCGACCTCGGCGAGGGCGAAGGCCGGGCTGCTGTCGGTGCCGCCGACCGGTCGCGGGAAGTCGGGGTGCCGGCGGCGCCAGTTGCTGACGGCGGCCCGGCCCACCCCGGCCAGCCGGGCGATCTCGACGGCGGTCACCTCGGGACGGTCCGGCATGGGGGCTCCTTCGGCGACGGCCACGACTACTACGGCTACTACGGCCTCGGCGGCGCCGGGGCTGCGACGCGCGCGGGGGCGGGCTGGGCGGGGGCGGGCTGGGCGGGGCACCGGGCCGGCCGGTGTGATCACACAGCATAGCCAGCACCGACCTCCGGGCCGTTCACACGTGAACAGAGAGGTTTCACGACTCGTCGTTGACATTGTTCACAGTCAGTGGTGTGATTTCTCCTGTCACCGCCGCACCGGGCGGCACACCGGAAGACCAGGAGAGCCTCATGTCCACCACCCGTCGCACCGCCGCCCTGCTGCTCGGCGCCGCGCTCGTCACCCTGACCGCGACCGCCTGCGACGCCGGCGGCGGCGGCTCCGTCTCCACCGAGGCCAAGCAGACCGCCGCCGCGACGCCGGCCGCCGAGGGCGGCTCCGCCCCGGCCAAGCCGGCCGACGGTCAGCCCGCCGCCGAGAGCAAGCCGGCCGAGGCCGCCAAGGCGCCCGACGCGGCCAAGGCCCCCGCCAAGATCGGCGACACGATCGGGCTCAAGGGCAGCCTGGACAAGGGCAACACCGCCGACGTCACCGCGGTGAAGGTGGTCGACCCTGCCGAGAGCGCCAACGCGTACCTCAAGGCCGAGGACGGCAAGCACTACGTGGCCGTGCAGTTCCAGATCAAGCCGACCGGCTCGAAGGCCTACAGCGAGGCGCCGTGGAGCAGCGCCAAGGTGGTCGACGCCCAGGGCCAGTCCTACGGCCCGACGCTCGCCGAGACCAAGGCCGGCCAGTCCTTCCAGACCCCGACCAACATCGCCGGCGGCGAGACGGGCAAGGGCTTCGTCGTCTTCGAGGTCCCGAACGGCACCAAGCTGGACAAGGTCCAGTTCTCCCTCGACAACGGCTTCGCCCAGCAGGTCGGCCAGTGGAAGATCGGCTGACGGCCCTGTGCACAGCCCCGCGGCGGCATCGGTCCGGGCCCGGCGGGAACGGCGCGAACGCGAACGGCGCGAACGCGAACGGCGGCCCCGGGCGTCACCGCCCGAGACCGCCGCCCACCGGGGATCCCCGGCTACTGCTTCTTCGCCCCCGCCAGGTCGTCGAACATCGCCGACAGGAACTCCCGGCACCACGCCAGCAGCTCCCGCCCGACCAGCGGCTTGCCGCCGATCCGGCCCGTGGCCGGCCGCGGCACCAGCAGCAGCCGGGTGGACGCCTTCACCTGGCTCCGCGGGTAGAGCCGGTTCAGCCGCAGCTGCTGCGACTCCCTCAGCTCCACCGGACCGAACCGCACGTTGGAGCCCTGCAACGTGATGTCCGAGATCCCGCAACGCCGGGCGTACAGCCGCAGCGCCGCCACCATCAGCAGGTTCTCCACCGCGTCGGGCAGCTTGCCGTACCGGTCGACCAGCTCGTCCCGGACCTGCGTGATGTCCTCCTCCGAGTTGACCGCCGCGATCGAGCGGTACGCCTGGAGCCGCAGGCGCTCGCCGGGCGCGTAGTCGTGCGGCACGTGGGCGTCGACCGGAAGCTCGATCTTCACCTCCAGCGGCTCCTCCTCCGGCTCGCCGCCGTTGGTCAGCGACTCCCGGAACTCGGCCACCGCCTCGCCGACCATCCGCATGTAGAGGTCGAAGCCGACACCCGCGATGTGCCCGGACTGCTCACCGCCGAGCAGGTTGCCCGCCCCGCGGATCTCCAGGTCCTTCATCGCGACGTACATGCCCGCACCCATCTCGGTGTGCTGGGCGATGGTCGCCAACCGCTCGTGGGCGGTCTCGGTCAGCGGCTTCTCCGGCGGGTACAGCATGTACGCGTACCCGCGCTCCCGCCCACGGCCCACCCGGCCGCGCAGCTGGTGCAACTGGGAGAGGCCGAAGGTGTCGCCGCGCTCGACGATCAGGGTGTTGGCGTTGGAGATGTCGATGCCCGACTCCACGATCGTGGTCGACACCAGGACGTCGAACTCCTTCTCCCAGAAGTCGACGACCACCTTCTCCAGCTGGGTCTCCCCCATCTGCCCGTGCGCGGTGGCGACCCGCGCCTCGGGCACGAGGTCCTTCAGCCGGGCCGCCGCCTTGTCGATCGACTCCACCCGGTTGTGGATGTAGAACACCTGGCCCTCGCGCAGGAGTTCACGCCGGATGGCGGCCGAGATCTGCTTCTCGTCGTACGGGCCGACGAACGTCAGCACCGGGTGCCGTTCCTCCGGCGGGGTGGTGATGGTGGACATCTCGCGGATCCCGGTGACGGCCATCTCCAGGGTTCGCGGGATCGGGGTGGCGGACATCGTCAGCACGTCCACGTTGGCCCGCAGCTTCTTCAGCTGCTCCTTGTGCTCGACGCCGAACCGCTGCTCCTCGTCGACGATGACCAGTCCGAGGTCCTTGAAGCGGGTCTCCGAGGAGAACAGCCGGTGGGTCCCGATGACCACGTCCACCGACCCCTCGAACAGGCCCTCCAGCACGGCCTTCGCCTCGGAGTCGCTCTGGAAGCGGGACAGCGCCTTCACCGTGACCGGGAAGTTGGCGTACCGCTCCGCGAAGGTCGAGAAGTGCTGCTGCACCAGCAGCGTGGTCGGCACCAGCACCGCCACCTGCTTGCCGTCCTGTACCGCCTTGAAGGCGGCCCGCACCGCGATCTCCGTCTTGCCGTAGCCGACGTCGCCGCAGATCAGCCGGTCCATCGGGACGGACTTCTCCATGTCCGCCTTGACCTCGGCGATGGTGGTCAGCTGGTCGGGCGTCTCCGCGTACGGGAAGGCGTCCTCCAGTTCGCGCTGCCAGGGGGTGTCCGGCCCGAAGGTGTGGCCGGGCGCGGCCATCCGGGCCGAGTACAGCTTGATCAGGTCCGCGGCGATCTCCTTGACCGCCTTCTTGGCCCGCTGCTTGGTCTTCGCCCAGTCCGCGCCGCCGAGCCGGTGCAGCGTCGGGGCCTCGCCGCCGACGTACTTGGTGACCTGGTCCAGCTGGTCGGTGGGCACGAAGAGCCGGTCGCCGGGGTGGCCCCGCTTGGCCGGCGCGTACTCCAGCACCAGGTACTCGCGGGTCGCGCCCTGCACGGTGCGCTGCACCATCTCGACGTACCGGCCGACGCCGTGCGCCTCGTGGACGACGTAGTCGCCGGCGGCCAGCGCCAGCGGGTCGATCGCGTTCCGGCGCCGGGACGGCATCCGCCGCATGTCCTTGGTCGAGGACTTCTGGCCGGACAGGTCGGTCTCGGTGATCACGGTCAGCTTGAGCGTCTCGTCGACGAAACCGTGCTCGATCGAGCCGCAGGCGACGTAGACCACGTCCCGGGTCGGCGCCTCCGCGAGGTCGGCGACCAGCCGGGCCGGGATGCCCTCGTTGCCGAGCACCTCGGCGAGGCGGCTCGCCGGTCCGTGCCCCTCCGTCACCATGACGACCCGCCAGTCGGCGGCCAGCCGCTCCTTGGCGTCGGCGATCGCCCGGGCGGTGTCGCCCCGGTACGCCTCGACCGCGTGCATGCCCAGCGTCAGGGTGTTGGCGTCGAACTCCAGCACCTCGTGCACCGAGGACTCGCTGGTGGCGAACGGGCTGACCGACCACCAGGGCAGCCCGATCTCGGCGGCGTGCTCGCGCACCTCGGCGAGTGAGCGCAGCGAGGCGGCCGAGACGTCGATCGCCTCCAGGTCGATCGGCCGGTCCCCGCCGGCCGCGGCCGCCACCCAGGAGGCGTGCAGGAACTCCTGGCTGGTCGCCACCAGGTCGGCGGCCCGGGTGCGGACCCGCTC
Organism: Kitasatospora sp. NPDC127035; assembly: GCF_042726075.1. Taxonomy (NCBI): domain Bacteria; kingdom Bacillati; phylum Actinomycetota; class Actinomycetes; order Kitasatosporales; family Streptomycetaceae; genus Kitasatospora; species Kitasatospora sp. NPDC127035. Next base: position 25,594 of record NZ_JBHXDN010000017.1, read on the forward strand.
CGGGTCGCAGACCACCGCGACCGAGCCGAGCGGCAGCACGTCCAGCAGCAGCTCCATGTCGTCCACCAGGACGGGCGCCAGCGACTCCATGCCCTCGACCGCGATGCCCTCGGCGATCTTGTCCAGGATCTCGGCCAGCCCGGGGTGGTCGGCCGCCAGCGCGGCGGCCCGGGCCCGGACCTCGTCGGTCAGCAGCAGCTCCCGGCAGGGCGGCGCCCAGAGGCCGTGCTCGGCGATCTCCAGCGACCGCTGGTCGGCCACCTTGAAGTAGCGGACCTCCTCGACGTCGTCGCCCCAGAACTCCACCCGCAGCGGGTGCTCCTCGGTCGGCGGGAAGACGTCCAGGATGCCGCCGCGCACCGCGAACTCGCCGCGCTTCTCGACCAGTTCGACCCGGGAGTAGGCGGCGCCGGCGAGCTTGCGGGCCACCTCCTCCAGGTCGTGCGACTCGCCCCGCAGGACGGCCACCGGCTCCAGTTCGGCCAGCCCCTTCACCTGGGGCTGGAGCACCGAACGGACCGGCGCCACGATCACCTGCACCGGACCGGCCGCCGGGTCGTCCGCGCGGGGGTGCACGATCCGGCGGAGCACCGCCAGCCGGCGGCCCACGGTGTCCGAACGGGGCGAGAGCCGCTCGTGCGGCAGTGTCTCCCAGGCGGGGTACTCGGCGACCGCGTCCGGCGGCAGCAGCGAACGCAGCGAGGCGGCGAGGTCCTCGGCCTCCCGGCCGGTGGCGGTGACGGCCAGCACCGGGCGGCCCCGCTCCCCCGCGGCCTGCCCGGCGAGCGCGCGGGCCAGCGCGGCGATCGCGAACGGCCGGGCGGCGGGCGGCCCGACCAGGTCGAGGTGGCGGCGGCCTCCGGCCGCGGTGCCGGTGGCGGTCGCGGCCTCGATCGCCTCGGCGAGCGCCGCGTCCCGCGCGACGACATCGAGCAGTCCGGTCAGGCTCATCTGGAGTCTCTTCTTCGTCCCGTGGCTGGTGCTGCCCCGGGGCCTCGAAGGCCCGCCCGGGCAACGCGAACGGCCCGGCGCGCCGAGCGGCCGGGGGTCTCCAGACTACGCCGCGAGGCAGACGCGCACGCGGCGCACGGCCGGGGGTCGCGACCGGCCCTCACCGGACGCCGTCCCGACGGCGTTCGGACGGCCTCCCGACGGCGTTCGGACGGAGCCGGGGGCGTCGACGGGGGCGTCGACGGTCCGGATCCGGAACGGGGGCCGCCCGACGGCCGGGCGCGGACGAACCACCGGCCGCACGCTGCCGCTCCGGCTGTTTCGCCGCATTGTTCCCTCGCCGTCGCGATCTGCCACGAACTGGACATACTCCTGTCACTGCCCGTCCATGGAGATCGCGCACCATGGTGAATGTGCCCGCCGCACCCAACCGTGGGGGATGGCTGCGGAAGGCACGGTCGCACACCCGATGGGGGTCGGGAGTGCGAGGCCGGGCGACCCTGGGTGGGGGCGCCCGCCCAAGCGCCGGGAACCGTGGCGCCCTTTCCTGGAGGGCGCCACGGGTCTCGGCCTCCAGTGTTTCGGGGGTCCGCAGGCCGCGACCGTCTGCGAGTCCGCTCCCCGGCTCCGCTCCCCGTGGCCGCTCCCCGCGTCCTCTCCCCGGAACCGTTCACCAGCCGCTTCCGGGCCGTTGCGAGCGACGTGCGGCGCCTCCTCCCGGCGGGACCGCTCCGCGATCCGCCCCGGAGGGCCACCTTCCGCACCTCCCGGCGCGATGCCGGGAAAACCCACGCGGTCCGGCGCCGCTCCCTACCCTGTGGTGAAGACCGTGTGGGGACGCCCGGAGGGGCCCAGGGGCGTCGCGATGGAGGGGGTTCTTCGTCATGCGCGTTGTCATCGCAGGCCAGGGCTACGTGGGACTGCCACTGGCGGTCCGCGCCGCCGAGGTCGGGCACCGGGTGGTCGGCTACGACGTGGACGAGCGCCGGATCAAGCGGCTGGCCGTCGGCGAGTCGTACGTCGAGGACATCCCCGCCGAGCGGCTGCGGCCGCTGCTGGAGAACGGAAGCTACCTGCCCTCCGCCGATCCGTCCGACGTGGCGGGCTTCGACATCGCGGTGATCACCGTGCCGACACCGCTGCGCGACGGCGCGCCCGACCTCTCCTACATCGAGGCCTCGGCCGCCCTGCTCGCCCAGCACCTGAAGCCGGGGGCGACCGTCGTCCTGGAGTCGACCACCTACCCGGGCACCACCGAGGAACTGCTCGCGCCGCTGCTGGAGGAGGGCTCCGGGCTGACCGCGGGCCGGGACTTCCACCTCGGCTACAGCCCCGAGCGGATCGACCCGGGCAACCCGACCTGGCGGCTGGAGAACACCCCGAAGGTGGTCTCCGGGATCGACCCGGCGGCGCTGGCCGCGGTCGAGGGCTTCTACGGCGAGCTGGTCGACCGGACGGTGCCGGTCTCCTCCTGCAAGGAGGCCGAACTGACCAAGCTGCTGGAGAACACCTTCCGGCACGTGAACATCGCGCTCGTCAACGAGCTCGCGATGTTCGCGCACGACCTCGGGATCGACGTCTGGGAGGCCATCGACGCGGCCTCCACCAAGCCGTTCGGCTACCTGCGCTTCACTCCCGGGCCCGGCGTGGGCGGACACTGCCTGCCGATCGACCCGTCCTACCTGTCCTGGCGGGTGGAACGGGCGCTCGGCCAGTCGTTCCGGTTCGTCGAGCTGGCCAACGACGTCAACAGCCACATGCCCGACTACGTGGTCCGGCGGCTCGCCGAGGCACTCAACGAGCGGCAGCGTTCCGTCAAGGGCTCCCGGGTGCTGCTGCTCGGGCTCGCCTACAAGAAGAACACCGGCGACGCCCGGGAGACCCCGGCCGCCAGGGTCGCCGAGCTGCTGGTCCGGATGGGCGCCGAGGTCCGGGCCGCCGACCCCCACGTGGTGGTCGGGGTGCACGTGCCCGAGCCGGTGATCCCCGGCCAGCGCGCGGCCGAGCACGACCGGCACGGCGACCCGTTCGCCGCCGTCCACCGGGTGGAGGCGAGCCCGGAGGAGCTGGCGGCGGCGGACGCGGTGGTCCTGCTCGCCGACCACGACGAGTTCGACTACGAGGCGGTCGCCACGCACGCCCGGTACGTCCTGGACTGCCGGCGCCGGCTGACCGGCGCCACGGTCGAGGTGCTCTGACTCCGACCCGTCGCGGCGGGCACCGCCCTGCGCACGGTCGTCCGCGGCTCGGCGGGGAGCCCCGATCGCGTACGGGCCGACGGACCGCAGGCCCCGGTGCCCGGTGGGGCGCTCGGGGCCTGCGGTCCGTCGGGGCCGGGGCGGGGCCGGAGCCGAAGCCGGGGCCGGGGCCCCGGGGAAGCCTCCCCCGACCGGTGTCGCACCAGAGTCAGCGGCGACGGTAGGAGACGGTGTTGGGCGTGGCGTAGCCGCTGCCGTCGTCGACGATCACGATCTTGGGGATGATCCGCGTCTCGTCCTCGACCGGCTGCCCGGCGCCCGCCACCGCGTCCTCGACCGCCGACGCCTCCGGGGGCGAGGCCGGCCGGGGAGGCACCGGACCGGTGGCCACCGGCGCGTCCACCGGTCCCGGGGTGACCCGGAGCACCGCCGTCGCCTCACCGACGGCCGGTGCCGTGACGGGGACGGGCTCGGGGACGGGCTCGGTCGACGCCGCCGGGACCACCGGGGCGTCGTCCTTGCGCAGGTTGGCGACCGGCAGCGGGATCTCCCCGGTGTCCGCGTCCGGGTCCACCACCGGGGCGTCCGCGGGGACGTCCGCGGGGGCGTCCGCCAGGACGACGGCCGCGCCGTCGGCCGGAGCGCCGAAGCGGCCGTCGTCGGCACCGCCGTCCGCCCGGACGCCCGCGGCCAGGGCCGCACCCGCCAGGGACCTGGCCCCGGGCTCGATCGCCCCGACCGCCGCGCCGGTGAGCGAGGCCAGGGTCCCCTTGATGTGGTCGAGGTGCTGCTGCACCGTCTCCAGCCTGGTCGCGAACTCGCGCTGCTCGCGCTCGCTCGCCGCGTTGATCCGCTCGGCCTCGCGCCGGGCCTGCTCGATCAGCTGGTCCGCCCGGGCCTGGGCCTCGGCGTCGGCCTGCTTGATCTGGCCGAGCACGGTCTCCCGGTGCTGCTCGGCCTCCTTGAGCCGCCGCTCGGCGGTGGCAGAGACGGCCGCGTCCTCGGTGTCGGCCTTGGCCTGGGCCTCGGCGAACGTCTCGTCGGCCTTGCGGCGCAGCTCGGCCAGCTTGGCCTCGGCCCGCTCGGAGGCCTCCGCCGCCGCGACCCGGACCTTGGCCGCATGGGCGGTGGCGGAGTCGCGGACGGACCGGACCTCGCGGTCGGTGTCGGCCCGGATCGCCTCGGCCTCGGCCCGGGTGCGCTCGTCGGTGCGCCGGGCGGCCCCGTCGGCGTCGGTCCGGGTGGTGGTGGCGTACTCCTTGGCGGCGCGGTCGAGCGCCTGGCCGGCCTCGTAGACCTCGTCGCGGAGGTCCTCGGCGTGGCGCTCGGCCTTCTCGCGGACGGCCAGGGCCTCGTTCTCGGCGGTCCTGGCCAGACCGGCGGCCTGGTCGCTGAGCACCTGGTAGTCCGGCTCCGGGGCGTCGGCGGCGGCCTGCTGGATCTCGGCCAGGCGGCGTTCCATCTCCCGGATCCCGGCCCCGAGCACGCTCAGCCGTTCCCACGACTCGTCTCGCCGGGCGGTGAGTGCGGTCAGGGCGCGGTCGACCTGCTCGGGCGCGTAACCGCGCCGGGCAACGGTGAAGCCGTACTGGGGGACGGCGTCGCTCATGGGCTCTTCCCCTCGTGTCGCGGGCTGCGGAGCCCATGATCGGACGGATCGGCCTGTTCCGGAACCGGGTCGGGAGATCCGGTCAGGAATCAGGCATCGAACGGATCGAAACGTACCGAGGGTGGCCGGTTGCGACCATCCTCTTGACCTATTTTGCGCAGATCGTGGCGAAACCCCAACGAAGCAGAGCCGCACCAGCACGCCGAAGGGGTCGCTCCGAACACCGGAACGACCCCTCCATCTGCACGGATCCGCGACGGCCCGCTAGAGCAGGCCGTCCCAGAACTGCTCCAGCAGCACGGCCCACCAGGTGTCCGCGGACTGGAGCGCAGCCGGGTCGATCGCGGCGAGCTGAGCCTGGAAGTCGGTGGTCCAGCGACCGGCCTGATCCGGGGTCAGCCCGTACCGCAGCCGCCACATCCGGCCCAGCAGGGCCATCGAGCGGACGAACTCCGGTACACCCGTGTTGACGAATCGGGGCGGCTCCCCGGTTCCTTCGAGATCCACCGCGACCACGTGCGCTGTGCCGTATTGCACACAGAGCTGGCGGCCGTAGTCGTTGCCGAGCACCAGGTAGCCGCCGAAGTCGGGGCCGCCCGGCAGGCCGCGTTCGGCGGCCAGCTCGGAGAGCGTCGGGATCGGGCGGCCCTCCTGGGCCTGCGCCCAGAAGAACGGACCGAACTCTCGCGGCAGGCCCGCCCACATCAGGGTCTGCGCCACCGGCTCGGGGACGCCCTGGCGGGCCACCGCGCGCTGCTCGAAGTGGAACACGTTCGGACCGAAGGCCTGGCCGAGTTCCTGTCCGAGCTGCTGCGGCGGGAGCGGCGGCAGCACCGGGACGGTGCCCGGGGCGGGCAGCGGCACCCGGAACGGCCGGACCCGCTGCGGACCGGAGGCCAGCTGGTGCAGCTCGTCCAGGTGGTCCAGCAGCTGGGCCATCCCGGCCTGCCGGGAGTGGTGGTCACGGCCGTAGTCGGCGGTGTGGGTGAGCCGGACGTTCGGCCAGGAGGCCGCGATCATCCGGTTGCAGTACCCGCCGGGCAGGTCGCACGCCTCCAGCTCGGTGTAGAGCTCCAGCACCTGCTCCGGCGGCACGTTCAGCCGGCGGAGGTCCTGGAGGATCTTCCACTCGGGGTGCGGGGTGCCGGGCTCGCTGCGGTGCAGCAGCTTCTGCTCCGAGCCGTCCGGCCCCCGGTAGCTGAGCGCGGCGAAGTAGCCGGGGCCGACCGCCGGCACCCCGGGCGGCACCGGGGCCCCCGGCGGCGGTCCGGGCACCGCGGCGGGCGGGACGGGAGCCGGCGGCACCGGCGGCCCGGCCGGGGCCGGTGCGGGCGCCTGCGCGGCGGGGGCGGGCGCGCCGGGGTAGCCGTACCCGGCTCCGGCCGGGCCACCCGGACCGGGCGGCGGCGGGACGGCGGGGCCGCCGGACGGCGGGGTTCCCGGGTCGGCGGGGAGCCCGCCGAGCAGTGCGGGGTCGATCGCGCCCGCCAGCTGAGTGCGCTCGTACGCCACGCCGCCGGCCGGCTGGGCGGGGGCGCCGGGCGGCCCGGCCGGGGCGTCGCCGCCGCGCAGGGCCCCCGGGGGCGGGGGCGGCGGGGTACTGCCCGCACCTCGGCCGCCGGGGCCGGCTCCGGGGCCGGACGCGGCCGGGCCGGAACCGCCGCGGAGCCCCGCGGGCGGGGGCGGCGGCGGGGCCGACGCCGGGTTGCGGCCGACGGCGCCGGGGGCGGGAGCGCCGGGCGCAGGGGCACCGGGTGCGCCGGAAGCGCCCGGGCCGCCGCGCAGCCCCACGGGCGGGGGCGGCGGCGGGGCCGAGGCCGGGTTGCGGCCGCGGGCGCCCTGCGGCCCGTCGGCGGCGGGGCCGACGGGCGGCGGTACGGGAGCGCCGGGCCCGGGCGCACCCGGCAGACCGGCCAGACCCGGGACACCGTCGGGCGAGGCCAGCATCGTCGGGGCGTGCTCGACGGTGGGGCCGGCCCCCGGAGCGGAGTACGGAGGCACCGGGGCACCGGGGGCGCCCGGCGCGGGCGCACCCGGCAGACCGGCCAGACCGGGGAGGCCCCCGGGCGGGGCGAGCACCGTCGGCGCCGGCTCCGCGGCCGGACCGGACGGCGGCACCACCACCTGCAGGCCGCCCTCGGGCAGCAGCACGGTGGCCGCCTCCGAACCGGCGCTGGGCGCGCCGGGCAGGCCCGCGCCGTTGGTGCGCAGCCCCTCGGGCAGCAGCACGGTGGCCGCCTCGGCCCCCGCGGCGGACACCGGCGCGTCGGCCGGGTCGTCGAACACGGGCGGCGGGGCGAGCATGGTCGGGGCGTCCCCGGCGGGCCGCTCGGAGACCGGCGGCGTGGTCAGGACGGCGGGCGCCGGCCCGTGCTCGGCGCCCACCGGAGCCGACGGCACGGGCAGCACCGGCGGCACGACGGGCACGACGGGCTCGGCGGGCAGCACCGGCGGCACGACGGGCTCGGCGGGCGCGGCGGGCGGCACCGGCTCGGCGGGCGTACCCAGCCGCTCCGCCTCGGCGACGAGCGCCGCCGCACCGGCCTCCTGCAGCCACTGCGGCGGGCTGAGCAGGAAGGACGTCGCCTCGACCGGCCCCGGCGTCGGCCGGGCCGCCCCGGCCGGGTTGGCCGCGACCGGCCGGCCGTAGGCCTCCTCGTACTGCCGGACCACCTCGTTGACCGGCAGCGCGGGCCAGAGCGTGCTGGCGCCGGAGTCCCGGGCGATCACCAGCCGTGCCTCGCCCTCGGATCCGGTCGCACCGGCCCCGGACCGGCCCGCGGAGTCCGCGCCCCCGCCGGGCTGGACCGCCCAGCAGACGAAGCCCAGGTCGAACTCCCGGACCCGCACCTCGCGCTGCCGCTCCTGCGGCACCCCGCCGTTGATCCACTCCTCGGCGAGCTCCTGCGCCTGCGCGTACGTCACCACGCCCGGTTCACCCCTGTCCCCTTCGTCCCCGCTTGTTCCGCACCTTCGACCACCGGTACCGGGGCCGGCCCCGGCCGCGCCACCGCCGCCACGTCAGCCCACCGGGACGGCGCGCGCGAACCCGCCGTCCACCATGAGCTCGGCGACCGTCTCCAGCTCCGGCGGGCTCCCGGCCAGCCGGAGCAGGAAGGCGTCGAAGTCTTCGCCGCAGGGCAGCAGCAGCCGGCCGGCCCGGTCCTCCGGCGACTCGGCGGCGCCGTTGTCGCGGGCGTCGTCGTAGAGGCAGAACCAGACCGAGCCGGTCCGCTCGCCGCGCACCTTGAGCGCCACGATGCCACCCTGCGCGTAGGCGATGCCCAGGTAGTCCTTGGTGAGGTGGTCACGCAGGCACTTGTTGGCGTAGACGACGTCCTCGGTGCCGTACTCCTCGCTGAGCGTCAGGAACGGCTGGTCGAGCAGCAGCCCCAGCTCCGGGTCGAGCGCCACCCCGACCGGGGCGTGGCCGCCGCCGAGCTTGAGGAAGGTCCGGTAGGCGCCGGGCAGCCGGTAGCCGAGGCGCTCCTCGGCGCGCTGCACCAGGTCCTCGGTGACGCCGATCGGGTCGCCGCCGTCCTTGGCGAGCGAGAAGTGCACCGGCCGCTTCTCCTGGAGCGGCCGGGTGCCGCGCCGGAAGTGGTCGGCGGAGGAGGTGGCCAGGCCGCCGTGGTGCCGCAGCAGGGCCTTGACCTCGACCGGGACCAGTTCCATCCGGCGCCAGCCGGGGGCCGCCCGGCCGACCGCGTGGTGCCAGGTCCAGCCGGGCGGAGTGGCGACGGCGGTCTCCAGGTCGGCCCAGAGCGGGTGGCCCTGGGTGAACAGCGCGGCGTTGGCCGACACGTAGTCGGTCAGCCTCAGCTCGTCGACGCCGAAGCCGACGGGCGGGTCGGCGACCTCGGCCGCCGCGGCGGCGTACGGGCCGAAGTCCGGGTAGCCGTACTCGTCCACCTGGACCCCGGCGGGGTGCCGCTCCGCGCGGACCGGGTCCGGGAACTGCACCACCTGACCTGCGTACGCCGCGTTCGGTGCGGCGGCGACGCCGGGCCGACCTGTCGTCATCTGGGAGCCCCCACTGGCTGCTGCAAATTCTCGGTGCGCTTGTTGGACACCAGGGTAGGGGGTGCGTCCCGGCCGCGGTCCCCCGCCCGGGGAGACCGGGACGGGACCAGGACAGGACGGGGGCCGGACCGGGTTCAGGCCGCCAGTGCCTCGGCCAGCGCCTCCACCACGCGTTCCTGCTGCGCCTCCCCGATCTGCGGGTAGAGCGGCAGCGTCAGCAGTTCACGCGCGGCCCGCTCGGCGACCGGGAACGCCCCCTCGCCGTGGCCGAGGTGCCGGAACGCGGGCTGGAGGTGGACCGGGACGGGGTAGTGGACGCCGGCGCCGATGCCGGCCGCGTTCAGGGCGCCGAGCAGCGCGTCACGGTCCCGGCCGGCGCCGACCCGCACCGCGTACAGGTGCCAGACGTGCTCGTTGCCGGGGGCGGTACGCGGCGGGGTGATCCCGTCCAGGCCGGCCAGCAGCCGGTCGTACCGCTCGGCTGCGGCCCGGCGGGCCTCGTTCCAGGCGGGCAGCCGGCGCAGTTTGGCCCGGAGCACGACGGCCTGCAGCGCGTCCATCCGGGAGTTGAAGCCGAAGCGCTCGTGCACGTACTTGCGCGCGGAGCCGTGGTCGCCGATCAGCCGGACCGCGGCGGCCAGTCCGTCGTCATCGGTGACGACGCCGCCCGCGTCGCCGTACGCGCCCAGGTTCTTGCCGGGGTAGAAGCTGGTCGCGGAGATCCGGCCGTGGAACGCCCGGCCGTGCTGCCGGGCGCCCTGGGACTGCGCGGCGTCCTCCACGACCGGCCGGTCTCCGGCCAGGTCGAGCAGCGGCGCCATCGGGGCGAGCTGGCCGTTGAGGTGGACGGGCAGCAGCGCGACCGCGTCCGGCAGGACGTCGGCGACCCTCGCCGGGTCGATCAGCAGGTGGTCGGGGTCGGCGTCGACCAGGACCGGGCGCAGTCCGGCCCGCTGGACGGCCTCGGCGGTGGCCACGAACGTGTTGGCGGGCAGCACCACACCGCCGCCGGGCGGGAGGTCGAGGGCGCGCAGGGCCAGTTCGAGGGCGTCGGTGCCGTTGGCGGCGCCGACGCAGTGCCGGGTACCGGAGAAGGCGGCGTACTCCTCCTCGAAGCCGGTCACCTCGGGGCCCTTGACGTAGCCGCCGCCGGCGAGCACCCGGTCGAAGCCGGCCCGGACCTCGGCTTCGACCTCGGCGTGCGCGGCCCTGAGGTCGACGAGCGGTACGGGCTGGTCGGTGGTCATCGTGGTCTCCCCTGGGCCGGTCGGACATGGGAACGGTCGGAACGCGGGAACGGGCCTGGACACGGGAACGGGCCTGGCCGGAGCGGGCGGCGTCGGGAGGGCGCCGTCGGGCGGGCGCCGTCGGGCGGGCGCCGTGGAACCGGCCCGGTGGAACGGCGGGCGGGCGTCCGGGCCCGCGAGCCGCTCGCCCGGCCCGCTCAGCCGAGCGCGGTCCGCAGGGCCCCGACCACCCGGTCCTGCTGCTCCTCGGTCAGCGCGTGGTAGAGCGGCAGGATCAGCGAGCGCCGGGTGAGCAGTTCGGTGGCGGGCAGCGGCACCCGGGCGGTGCCCTCGTACGGGGCCTCCAGGTGGGCCGCCATGATGCCGCGCCGGGCGGAGACGCCGGCCTCGGCGAGCCGGGCGAGCAGCTCGGCACGGTCGGGGGCGCCGTCCGGCGGCAGCACCCAGCAGGACTGGTAGTTGGTGGTGCCGTGCGGCGGGTCGTCGACCAGCCGGAGTCCGGTCCCGGCCAGCAGCTCCCGGTAGCGCCCGGCGAGTTCGCGCCGCCGCGCGACCATGGCCGGCAGCTTGCGCAGCTGCACCAGGCCGACGGCGGCCTGGATGTCGGTCATCCGGTAGTTGAAGCCGATCTCGTCGTAGGTCTCCAGCAGGTTCGCCCCGCCGGCCGCCGCGTGCCGGTCGGCGGCGGAGACGCTCATCCCGTGCTCGCGCAGCCGCCGCAGCCGGGCGGCCAGTTCGCCGTCCCGGCAGGTGACCATGCCGCCCTCGCCGGTGGTGAGCAGCTTGCGCGGGTGGAACGAGTACGCGGCGATCGCGGCCGTGCTGCCGACGGGCCGGTCCCGGTACACCGAGCCGGCCCCGCAGGCGGCGTCCTCGACCACGGTGATGCCGCGCGGTCCGGCGACGGCCCGGACGGCGTCCAGGTCGACCGGGACGCCGCCCTGGTCGACCACGACCACCGCCCTGGTCCGCGGGGTGAGCAACGGTTCGACGGTGGCGGCGGTGAGGTTGCCGGTGGCCGGGTCGACGTCGGCGAAGACCGGCACCGCACCGACGTAGGTGACGGCGTTGGCGGTGGCGACGAAGGAGAGCGACGGAACGACCACCTCGTCCCCCGGCCCGACGCCGGCGCCGGTCAGCGCCAGGTGGAGGGCGGTGGTGCAGGACGAGACCGCGACGGCGTGCTCGACCCCGAGGTGCTCCGCGAAGGCCCGCTCGAACTCGGCGACCCGGGGGCCCTGGGCCACCCAGCCGGAGCGGACGGCCTCGGCGGCGGCCTCGGCCTCCTCCTCGCCGAGCCAGGGGATCATGACGGGGATGGTGGACACAGGTGTACTCCGAACTGCCGTGCGGTCACGGCGGGGAGGAGCCCGCAGGAGCGGTGGAGCGGCCCCGGCGGCGGGCCCCGGCGGGCGGCGGGCGGGCCGCGGCGAAGCGGCCCGGTGACGCGGCGGCCCGGTGGCTACTGCTCGCGCCACCAGGCGACCAGCCGGCGCAGGCCCTCGTCGAGGCCCAGCTCGGGCTTCCACCCGAGGTCGCGTTCGGCGGCGGCGATGTCCGCGAGCCGCCGGACCACGCCGCCGGCGGTGTCCCGCGCCGGGCCGTGCTCGACGCCCAGGTCGGTCCGGTCCATCGCGGCGAGCAGCGCGTCGGCGAGGCCGCGCAGCGAGACCTCACCGGCGCTGGCGATGTTGTAGACCCGGTCGGTGACGGGCGCGGCGGCGGCCAGCAGGTTGGCCCGGGCGATGTCCTCGGTGTAGACGAAGTCCATGGTCTGCGCGCCGTCACCGAAGATCAGCGGCTGCTGTCCGGCGACGATCCGCTCCATCCAGCGGATGAACACCTCGGTGTACCGGCCGTGCACGTCCATCCGGGGGCCGTACACGTTGAAGTAGCGCAGCGCCACGTAGTCCAGGCCGTACATGGCGTGGAAGGAACGGAGCAGGCCCTCGTTGAAGACCTTGGCGGCCCCGTACAGCGTGTCGTTGTTGTAGGGGTGCTGGGTCTCGGGCGTCGGGAAGACGTCGGCGAGGCCGTAGACGGAGGCGGTGGAGGAGGCGACCACCTTGCCGACGCCCACCTCGGCGGCGGCCTCGACCACGTCGAAGGTGCCGTCCACCATGACCTCCAGGGCCAGCCTGGGTTCGGTGGCGCACTGGGTGATCCGGATCGCGGCCAGGTGGAAGAGCAGGTCGGTGCCGGGGCGGAGCAGCTCGCGCAGCAGGGCGCGGTCGCGGATGTCGCCGTCCACCACCCGCAGCCGGCCGGGCGCGGCCGCCTCCCGGGCGTACGCGAGGTTGGCCTTCCGGCCGCGGACGAAGTTGTCGAGCACCACGACCTCGCGGGCACCCGCCTCGATCAGCTGGTCGACCACGGTGGAGCCGATGGTGCCGGCTCCACCGGTGACCAGGCAGCGGGAGCCCTCGATCTCTACAGCGTTCACCGCGTGGCGGCCCTTTCCTGAGCTTCGGACAGTACGTCGTCTTGGGGCAGTGCGCCGTCTTGGGGCAGTGCGCCGTCTTCGGGCAGTGCGCCGTCGAGGCCGGCGCCCACCGGCACGGTGGCACCGCCGAGTTCGAGACTGAGCGAGGCCGCCTCCAGCAGCTGGAGCACCCGCAGGCCGGACCGGCCGTCGGTGAGCGGGTCCCGGCCCTCGGTGATGGCGGCGGCGAACTCGGCCATCACGTTGCGCAGCGCCTCCTGCTCGACCAGCGCGGGGGCGACCATCGAGCCGACCCGGTAGGAGATCTGCGTCTGGTGCCGGATCGCGTCGGTCAGCTCGTCGGGCGGGGTGAGGTCGACGCCGCGGTCGTGCACCGCGAGTCGGGCCTGCGGGTTGAGGTCGTCCCAGACCAGGGTGCGCCGCGACCCGCCGATCAGCGTGGTGCGGACCTTGGTCGGCGAGAGCCAGTTGACGTGGCAGTGGGCGAGCGCGCCGTTGCTCAGCCGGACGGTCAGGTACGCGACGCAGGCCCGTCCGGCACCGATCGGGTCGGCGCCCTGGGCGGAGACGCCGACCGGTTCGACGCCCGGCGGCAGGACGAAGTCGAGGATGGACAGGTCGTGCGGGGCGAGGTCCCAGAGCACGTCGACGTCCGGCTGGACGAGCCCGAGGTTGATCCGCACCGAGTCGAAGAACTGGACGTCGCCGATCTCCCCGCCGTGCACGAGTTCGCGGATCCGGCGCACCACGGGGGTGTAGCAGAAGGTGTGGTCGCACATCAGCACCAGCCCGCGTTCCTCGGCGAGCGCCACCAGTTCGGCGGCCTCCGCGGCGGAGGTGGTGATGGGCTTCTCCACCAGGACGTGCTTGCCCGCCTCCAGCGCGGCCCGGACCAGCCGGTAGTGGGCGGCGGCCGGAGTGGCCACCGCCACCGCGGCGACCCGTTCGTCGGCCAGCACCTCCTCGAACGAGGCGGTGGACCGGACGGTGCTGTACTCGCCCAGCACCCGGCGGGACTTCGCCTCGTCCAGGTCGCAGAGCCAGTGCAGTCTCAGTGCCGGCGTCTGCTGTGCGTTGCGGACGAGGTTCGGTCCCCAGTAGCCGGCCCCGACCACCGCGATCCCGATCCGGTTCACCGGCACGGTCTCCGGCGGCGCGCCCGGTGTGGGCACGTGTTCGCCGGGCGCCTCGCTGGCGGATTCCGCCGTCATCGCAGGACCCCCCTTGCTCGGCGCCGCGACTCCCCCGCCCCGGCGCCCTCAACGATCATGGCAGGCAAAGGAGTTGCCAGTACCCCACGGGGTTCCCCACCGGCCGAACGACCCCTCGGCTCGCTGCTGGAACGCTACCGGCCGCCACCACCGCCCGGGGGTGGATTCGGGAAACCCGGGGACGAGTCGTGACGATGCCGTGCGGATCCGGCCAACGTCGCGTGTCCGTCCGCCCGGGCGCGGGGCCCTGCCGGAGGGTCGACGGGCCGGCCCGGCCCGGCGCCGCACCCCGGTTGTGCGGTTGTCAGTGCCATTTGACAGGCTTGCTCCGGGCCGGCCCCGCCAGCCCCACTGGTACCGACAGCACCGGGGAGCGAGAGGGAGGACGACGCCATGACCACCGGGGAACCGGCCGGCACGCCGCCGCTGCGCCATCACCGCGACAGCCTGCTGCCCGCCGTCGCCGCCGCCCTGTCGCTGAAGGGCGGCGAGGTGCACACCCTGGCGGGCGACAAGTCCGCCCGCCGGCCCGTGCTGCACCCGCTGGTCGGCGACTTCCTGGACGCGCTGCCGCCGGAGCACCGGGAGCGGTTCACCGGACGCTGCCCGGAGGCGGTCCTGCTGTCCCAGTACCTGGTGGCGGTGGACGGCAGGCGCTCCAAGCGCGCCTCCCGGAAGCCGATGAGCCTGCCCGAGGCCCGCAAGGCGCTCAAGGGCGCGCGGCTGACGACCGTACGGATCCGGGAGGAGCACGACCCGGCGCACGGTACCCACGCCCCGCCGTGCCGCTCCTGCTCGCCGCTGCTGGAGCACTTCACCGTGCAGAGCGTCGCCGTCGGCCCGGCCGCCGGCCGCTGACCGGCCACCGCCCGGTCCCCGACCGCGCACCCGCACCGTCCCCCGTCCCCGACCCGCCGGAGCCCGTCCTGAATCCGCCCAGTCCGCCCCCGCCCCCGCCCCCGCCGTCCACCCTCACCGGACCGCCCCCGCGGACGCGTCCGCGCTTCCCCGCCGACGTCGCCGCCGAGCTCAAGACGGCCGGCTGGCACCCCGGCCGCTGGCAGATCCGGCAGGCCGAGGAGTGGGCCGACGCCCTGGTCGGGTACGGCAGCCCGGCCGGCGTCCAGCACTCGGTGTTCCCGGCAGCGGTGGAGGCCTGGGCCGAGTTCGGCGGCCTCGCCTTCGACCTGGCCGGCCCCGGACGGCAGCTGGCCCGGACCCCGTTCCTGGTCGACCCCCTGTGCGGGCTGCACCAGCCGCGCACCCTGGCCGACCTCGGCCGCGCCCTGGACACCCGGCTCGCCCCGCTCGGCGAGGAGGCGTACGGACAGGCGCTGCTGGCGGTGGACGAGGAGGGCCGGGTCTACAGCCTGGACCACACCGGCGAGTGGTTCCTCGGTCACGGCGTCGACCAGGCGATCACCGCGCTGGTACTCGGCACCGCCCCCGAGCGGCTGCGCGCGCCCGACGAGCCGTAGACCGGGGCCGGTCCCGGCCGCCTCCCCGGGCTCGCCCCGGACCGCGCCCCACCGCGCCCGGCACCCGACCGCACCGGCGCCCGGCCGGGACCGGCAGCGGGAGGGCGGACGGGCGTCGGGGCTCAGACCAGCCGGTCGGTCCGGACCGCCAGCCGCGACGGCAGCACCGCCTCCACCCGGAACCCGCCGTCCCGCTCCGGTCCCGACGAGAAGGTGCCGCCCAGCGCGACCACCCGCTCCCGCATCCCGACCAGCCCGTTGCCGCCGCTGGGCAGCGCGGCCGCGGCCCGCTCGCCCCCCGGACAGGCGTTCACCACGCTGACCCGCACCCCGTTCGGCGCGTACGCGAGCAGCACCGAGACCTGCGCCCCGCCGGCGTGCTTGTGCGCGTTGGTCAGCCCCTCCTGGACCACCCGGTACGCGGTCTGCTCGGCCTCGGCGGTGAACTCCTGCCGGCCGCCGCTGACCGTGAGGGTGACGGCCATCCCGGCCGCGCGCGACTGGTCGACCAGCCGGGGCAGCGCGGCCAGCGAGTCGGGCTCGATCGCCGCCTCGTCGGACATCCGCAGCACCCCGAGGATCTCGCGCAGCTCGTTGAGCGCCTGCCGGCCGACCTCGCCCATCAGCTTGGCGCTCTGCGCCGCCCGGTCCGGGTCCTTGGCCACGATCCGCTCCAGGGCCCCGGCGTGCACCACCATCAGCGACACGCGGTGCGCCACCACGTCGTGCATCTCGCGGGCGATCCGGGTCCGTTCCTCCAGCCGGGCCCGGCGGGCCCGCTCCCGGGCCTGTTCGGCCAGCAGGTCCAGCTCGGTCTCCAGGCCGTGCGCGCGGTCCTTGAGCGACTCGATCAGCCGCCGGCGCGCCCCGACATAGAGGCCGGTCACCACCGGGGCCACGGTCAGGCCGACGGACACCAGCAGCGCCAGCACCAGCTGGCCCCAGAACGGCGGCTGCTCGACGTCGCCGGGGGTCAGCATCGACAGCAGGATCACCCCGGCGACCTCGGCGTAGGCGAGCGCGGAGAGCGCCACCACCCGCCGTCGGCGCGAGGGCCACTCCCACGTCTCGGCCAGCGTGTACAGCGCCACCATCAGCAGCACCATGCCGGGGATCCCGGGCATCACCATCAGGGCGACCAGCACCGGTACGGCCGGCCAGCGGCGGCGCAGCACCAGGGTGGCGCCGGCCAGCGCGCCGAACAGCGCGACCCCGAACATCGTCGCGGTTCCCAGGTGGAACCGGGCGCCCAGGAAGGCGACCGAACTGGCCGCACACTCCAGCGCCGCGAGGGCGGCCAGCCCGGCGTCCAGGAGGGCGCTGCGCCGACGCCGCCACCACAAGAACGACCGGTCCCGCGCGCGCTCCCCAGGCGACTTGCTCATGGCTCACAGACTACGGCGCATCACCGCCCCTTCCCCACCCGGTTCCGCCCCGACACCTCGACCGCGCCCCAAGTGGTCCAGACCACATACGGGCCCGGGGCATCCGTGTCCGCCATCCGGCCACCTCGCGGACAGCGACCCTCCCGACACCTATGCTGGTCGCGTCGGACAGCGCGGTCCGCACGCGTCACACCCGCCACACGCGGGCGGACCTGTGACGATGAGCCGTTGCCGAACACCCCACCACCCCGAGGGAGCCAGCCGTGACCGCTCCGGTCCCCACCCCGGCGGACAGCCAAACCGCAGTCGGCGCAGCCGGCCCGGTCGCCGACAACTCAGCCCTGCGCGCGGACATCCGCCGCCTCGGCGACCTGCTCGGCGAGACTCTGGTCCGCCAGGAGGGCCCCCAGCTGCTGGGCCTGGTCGAACAGGTCCGTCTGCTGAGCCGCACCAACGGCGAGGCCACCGCCGAACTGCTCTCCGACATCGACCTGGAGACCGCCGCCAAGCTGGTGCGCGCCTTCTCCACCTACTTCCACCTCGCCAACGTCACCGAGCAGGTGCACCGCGGCCGCGAGCTGGCCACCCGGCGCGCCCGCGAGGGCTCGCTGCTGGAGCAGACCGCCGACCAGCTCGCCGAGGCGGACCCCAAGCACCTCCAGAACACCCTGGCCCACCTCGCGGTCCGCCCGGTCTTCACCGCGCACCCCACCGAGGCGGCCCGCCGCAGCGTCCTCAACAAGCTCCGCCGGATCGGCGAACTGCTCGACCGGATCCACCGCGAGGAGATCGCCGCCGGCCTCTCGCACGCCGACCCGGCGCGCACCTCCTCGGCCCGGCGCCAGGCCGACCGCCGCCTCGCCGAGGTCATCGACCTGCTCTGGCAGACCGACGAGCTGCGGATCGCCCGCCCCGAGCCCACCGACGAGGCCCGCAACGCCGTCTACTACCTGGACGAGCTGTACCGCGAAGCCGTGCCCGCGGTCCTGGAGGAGCTGCACGAGGAGCTGGCCCGGGTCGGCCTCGCCCTCCCCGACGGCGTCCGTCCGCTGACCTTCGGCAGCTGGATCGGCGGCGACCGCGACGGCAACCCCAACGTCACCCCGCAGGTCACCTGGGACGTCCTCAACCTCCAGCACGAGTACGGCATCAAGGACGCCCTCGCCGCCGTCGACGACCTGCGCAACTCGCTCTCCACCTCCGAGCGGCTGGCCGGCGCCTCGGTCGAGCTGCTCGCCTCGCTCAACGCCGATCTGCAGCTGCTCCCCGAGCTGAGCCCGCGCTACAAGCGGATGAACGCCGAGGAGCCGTACCGCCTCAAGGCCACCTGTGTCCGGCTCAAGCTGGAGAACACCCGCGAGCGGCTCGCCAACGGCACCCCGCACGTCAAGGGCCGCGACTACCTCGGCACCCGCGAGCTGATCGCCGACCTCCGGCTGATCCAGGACTCGCTGCGCGCCCACCGCGGCGAGCTGATCGCCGACGGCCGGCTCGCCCGCGCCATCCGCACCGTCGAGGCCTTCGGCCTCCAGCTCGCCACCATGGACGTCCGCGAGCACGCCGAGGCCCACCACCACGCGCTCGGCCAGCTCTTCGACCGGCTCGGCGAGGAGGCCTGGCGCTACGCCGACATGCCGCGGGAGTACCGGCAGCGGCTGCTCGCCAAGGAGCTGCGCTCGCGGCGCCCGCTCGCCCCGACGCCGGCCCCGCTGGACCCCGCCGGCGCCAAGACCCTGGGCGTCTTCACCACCATCCGCGAGGGCTTCGAGCGCTTCGGCGACGAGATCGTCGAGTCCTACATCATCTCGATGTGCCAGGGCGCCGACGACGTCTTCGCCGCCACCGTGCTCGCCCGCGAGGCCGGCCTGATCGACCTGCACGCCGGGATCGCCAAGATCGGCATCGTGCCGCTGCTGGAGACCACCGACGAGCTCCAGCAGGCCGACCGGATCCTCGACGAGATGCTCTCCGACCCCTCCTACCGGCTGCTCGTCTCGCTGCGCGGCGACGTCCAGGAGGTCATGCTCGGCTACTCCGACTCCTCCAAGTTCGGCGGCATCACCACCTCCCAGTGGGAGATCCACCGCGCCCAGCGCCGGCTGCGCGACGTCGCGCACCGGTACGGCATCCGGCTGCGGCTCTTCCACGGCCGCGGCGGCACCGTCGGCCGCGGCGGCGGCCCCTCGCACGAGGCGATCCTCGCGCAGCCCTGGGGCACCCTGGAGGGCGAGATCAAGGTCACCGAGCAGGGCGAGGTGATCTCCGACAAGTACCTGCTGCCCTCGCTGGCCCGCGAGAACCTCGAACTGACCATCTCCGCCACCCTGGCGGCCTCCGCGCTGCACACCGCCCCGCGCCAGGCCCCCGAGGAACTGGCCCGCTGGGACGCCGCCATGGACCGCGTCTCCGAGGCCGCGCACACCTCCTACCGGGCCCTGGTCGAGCAGGAGGACCTGCCGAAGTACTTCTTCGCCGCGACCCCGGTCGACCAGCTCGCCTCGCTGCACCTGGGCTCCCGTCCGTCCCGCCGCCCCGACTCGGGCGCCGGTCTGGACGGCCTGCGCGCCATCCCGTGGGTGTTCGGCTGGACCCAGTCCCGCCAGATCGTCCCCGGCTGGTACGGCGTCGGCGCCGGCCTCGCCGCCGCCCGCGAGGCCGGTCTCGGCGACGTGCTCGACGAGATGTACGGCCAGTGGCACTTCTTCCGCAACTTCCTGTCCAACGTCGCCATGACGCTGGCCAAGACCGACCTGCGGATCGCCCGCCACTACGTCGAGCAGCTGGTCCCGGCCGAGCTGCACCACGTCTTCGACCAGATCGTGGCCGAGCACGACGTGACCCTGCGCGAGGTCCTCCGGCTCACCGGGGAGAGCGAGCTGCTGGAGCGCAACCCGGTGCTCAAGCAGACCTTCACCGTCCGCGACGCCTACCTGGACCCGATCTCCTACCTCCAGGTCGCGCTGCTGCGCCGCCAGCGCGAGGAGGCCTCGACCGGCCGCAAGGAGGACCCGCTGCGGGCCCGGGCCCTGCTGCTGACCGTCAACGGCATCGCCGCCGGTCTGCGCAACACCGGCTGACCCCGGCCGGAACACCCGGAGGGCCCCGCGGCGCGTGCCGCGGGGCCCTCCGCCGTCCCCGGCCGGACGAGCGGCGCCCGGCCGGTCCGGCGACGTCCGGCCCGCCCGTTGCCGGTCAGTCCAGCGGCCGCACCTCGATCACCAGCGGCCCGTACCGGGCCAGGACGTCCGCCCGGGCGGTCGGGGCCTGCGCGGTGACGACGAGCACGCCGGTGCCGTCCTCCGAGACGTACACGTCGGAGATCGTCACGTTCCGCTCCGCCCAGTAGTCCCGGTCGTCCACCTCGATCCGCTGCGCCAGCGCGTGGAAGAACTTCCGCGATCCGGGCACGTCCACGAAGTTGATCCCCACCCCGAGGTGCGGAACGGTGTTCAGCACCACCTGGTCGAGCTCGCTCCCCGGGACCCGCATCACGTACACCTCGCCGGTCCCCAGGTCACTGCAGACGCCGAAGTAGTGCTCCGGGTAGCTCCCCGAGCCGATTCGCCTGATGTCGGCGGACACGTCGATCGGGTGGCGGTTGACCTGGCCCCCGCTCGTGCTCGACCCGGGCTTCGGCGACGCGGGCAGGGTCGGCCCCGCGGTGGTGGTCGGCGGGGTCGAGGGCGGCGTCGAGGGCGGGGTCGACGGGGCGTGCGCCTCCTCCCAGGTGGGCAGCCGCAGCGCGGCCGGGCCCCCCGCGCAGACCCCGAGCATCCCTCCCGTGTCGATGGAGCTCGACGTCGACGGCTGCGGGTGCAGGGTCTGCGACGACGTCCCTCCGGGGGTCGGCGGGGGCGGTCCCCAGCCGGTGGCCCCGGCCGCGGCCGGACCCGCCGGCCCGGCGGCCCCGGCCCCGCCGACCCCCACCTGCGTCAGCGCCCCGATGCCGACCGCCAGCACCGCCGCCCCCGCCGCCACCCGCAGCGCCAGCCCCTGCCGCGACCGGCGCCGGCCGGCGGCCCTCAGCTCCGCCAGCGGCGGGCTGCCCCCCGCCGACCGGGCCCGTGCCCCGAGCCGGACGACCAGCTCCTCCTCGAACCGGTCCGCAGCGCCGTCCGCGGCGCCCCGACCGTCCCTGTCCTCAGCCGTCATGGCCCACCATCTCCTTCGCCGGTGCCAGTTCCTGTCGAAGCGTCTTCATCGCGCGGGCCAGGTGGGTCCTGGCCGTCGGCAGTGAGCACCCGAGTTCCTCGGCCACCTGGGCCACCGACCGATCGGCGTAGTACCGCAGGACCACCGCCGTCCGCTGACGCGGCGACAGTGATCTCAGGGCCCGCTCCAGTTGCTCGTCCCGTGCGTCGACCGCGGCCACCGGGGTGTCCGGCAGTTGCGGCGTCAGCACCTCACGACGGGTCCGCCGCCAACGCGACACGTGCGTGCGGACCATCGCCTTGCGGACGTAGCCCTCGGTCGCGCCGGGGTCCCGGATCGCGCCGCGCCGGGCGTACACCCGGGCCAGGGCGTCGTGCAGGAGGTCCCGTGCGTCGTGGACGTCCCCCGTGATCAGGAACGCGCCACGCAGCAGCGCCTGGTACCGCGCCGCGACGAACTCGTCGAACGGGTCACCCGTGGTGCCGTCCGGCCGCATCGATTCGCGCTTCATGCCCACAGGACGCCCCGGCCGCCGGGAACGGATGACAGCCGCGGGAAAATGCCGGAAGGGCCGGCGTCCGCACCTCGGACCCGGCCCCTCCGTTCTCCGTCACTCCGTCAGATCGCCCGCGCGCCGGCGCTTGACCCACAGGGCCGCGCCGCCCGCGGCCACGACCAGGCCGCCGCCGACGGCCAGCAGGCCCGCGTCACCGCCGACCGAGCCGCCGAGCACCGGGCCGACGAACTGCGCCGAGACCGGCTCCGGGGACACCACACCCGGATCGGGATCCGCCACCGGATCGGCGTGCGCCACACCGCCGGAGAGCAGCACGCCGGCCGCACCCAGGGCGCCGGCGGTGCCCAGCGCACCCGCCGTGCCCACCCGCCGTCCGAGCTTCCTCAGTCGAACCACCCGGATCCGCCGAAGGCGTCGGACCGGCCGCAAACTCCGCATCGAGAACTCCCCAGAACCCGTTCGCGTACTGGCCTGACGCTATCCGATCCGCACAGCCTTCTCACACGCATTCAGGTTTGGACGACCAAGCGTTGCACGACTGTTGTGCAGCCCCCCGCCGCCCGTTCGTACGCAGCCCGCGGCACGGCGCCGGGCCGCCCCGACGGTGCCGCACGGCAGGTCGGGCCCGCCCCGCCGCACGCCGACGGCCCCGGCGCGGACCCGGCCGGACGACGCCCGACCGGCCCCGACGAACCTGCCGGACCTGCCCCGACCGGCCCGGGCCGTGACGCGACTCACACGGCGGCGGTCAGGAGTTGTACGTCGACTGGGCCCGCTCCAGACCCTCCGAGAGCAGCGCCTCCACCGCGTCCGCCGAGCGGTCCACGAACCACTCCAGCTCCTTGCGCTCGGTGGCGGAGAAGTCCTTCAGCACGAAGTCCGCGACCTCCATCCGGCCCGGCGGGCGGCCGATCCCGCACCGCACCCGGTGGTACTCCGGACCCAGCGACTTGGTGATCGACTTCAGCCCGTTGTGGCCGTTGTCCCCGCCGCCCGACTTCAGCCGGAGCGCCGCGTAGTCGACGTCCAGCTCGTCGTGGACGGCCACCAGCGCCGAGGTCGGCGCCTTGTAGAAGTCCCGCAGCGCGGTGACCGGGCCGCCGGAGAGGTTCATGAACGACATCGGCTTGGCCAGCACCACCCGGTGCCCGCCCAGCCGCCCCTCGGCCACCTGGGCCCGGCTCTTGTGCGCCTTGAACCTGGCACCCATCCGCTGCGCCAGCAGGTCCACCACCATGAACCCGATGTTGTGCCGGTTCCTGGCGTACTGCTCCCCCGGGTTGCCCAGCCCCACCACCAGCCAGGGGCCCTCGTACACGTCCTCGCTCATCCCACCGCTCCTCGTGGTCACCTGCACCGCCATCATCCCGGACGCACCGCTGCCCCGGCCGCTCCCAGTACGGGGAGCGACCGGGGCAGCGGTCTCAAGCTGGTCGACAGGCCGGTCGAAGGGCCTGCCGGGAAGCCTGCCGAAAGGCTCAGGCCTCGGCGCCCTCGGCCTCGGCCTCGGCCTCGGCCGGGGCGGCCTGGGCGGCGATGACCTGCAGCACGACGGTGTCGCCGTCGACGGCCAGGGTCACGCCGGACGGCAGGGTGATGTCCTTGGCGTGGATGGAGGCACCGGCCTCCAGGCCCTCGACCGAGACGGTGACGGCCTCGGGCAGGTGGGTGGCCTCGGCCTCGACCGGCAGGGCCTGCAGGACGTGCTCCAGCAGGTTGCCGCCCGGGGCCAGCTCGCCCTCGGCCTGGACCGGGATCTCGACGGTGACCTTCTCGCCGCGCTTGACCAGCAGCAGGTCGACGTGCTCGATGGTGCGCTTGATGGCCTCACGCTGGACGGCCTTCGGCAGGACGAACTCGTCCTTGCCCTCGATCGGCACGACCAGCAGGGCGTTCGGGGTCTTCAGGGCCATCATCAGGTCGTGGCCGGGCAGGTTCAGGTGAACCGGCGCGAGGCCGTGGCCGTAGACGACACCGGGGACGAAGCCGGCACGGCGGGCGCGACGGGCGGCACCCTTGCCGAACTCGGAACGGGTCTCAGCGGCGATGCGGATCTCGGACACGACTGCACTCCTCGTAAAAGCTGGCGCGGGGTGCAGGCAATGCGAAAAAACCGCCGGGACCACACCCTCGTAACATTCGGGGGTCACTCGGCGGCGCAACGACTTCTGCCGGTGCCCGGAAAATCCGGCGCCGGCAGCGCGTCGATCACGGAGCGGGCACCCGGCAAGCAGGCACACGGCATCCCTCGCCGAGCAGTTTCACGAGTCTAACCGGACCGGTGGCCTCTCGCGAAATCGGCGGCGGCCCCGGCTCCCGAGGGAACCGGGGCCGCCTGCACGGGGCTCGGTCGGTGCGCACCCGCGAAGGTCAGTGCACGCCCTCGAAGAGGCTGGTGACCGAGCCCTCCTCGAACACCTCGCGGATGGCGGCCGCGATCGACGGGGCGATCGACAGCGTCGTGATCTTGTCGAGCTGGATCGAGGCCGGGGTCGGCAGCGTGTTGGTGAACACGAACTCGCTGACCCGCGAGTTCTTCAGCCGGTCGGCCGCCGGGCCGGAGAGCACACCGTGGGTGGCCGCCACCAGGACGTCCGCGGCGCCGTTCTCGAAGAGCGCGTCGGCCGCGGCGCAGATCGTGCCGGCGGTGTCGATCATGTCGTCGACGAGGACGCAGACCCGGTCCTGCACGTCACCGACCACGTCGGCCGAGAGGATGGTGTTGGCCTGCGTGATGTCACGGCGCTTGTGGATGATCGCCAGCGGCGCGTCCAGACGGTCGCACCACTGGTCGGCGACCTTCACCCGGCCGGCGTCCGGCGAGACCACGGTGAGCTTCGCCCGGTCGACCCGGCCGCCCACGTAGTCCGCCAGCAGCGGCAGCGCGAACAGGTGGTCCACCGGGCCGTCGAAGAAGCCCTGGATCTGCGCGGTGTGCAGATCCACGGCCATCAGCCGGTCGGCGCCCGCCTGGCGCAGCAGGTCGGCCACCAGGCGGGCCGAGATGGGCTCGCGGCCCAGGTGCTTCTTGTCCTGGCGGGCGTACCCGTAGAACGGCAGGATCGCGGTGATGCTCCGGGCCGAGGCCCGCTTGAGAGCATCGATCATGATCAGCTGTTCCATGATCCACTGGTTGATGGGAGCCGTGTGGCTCTGCATCACGAAGCAGTCCGCGCCTCGCGCCGACTCCAGGAAACGGACGTAGATCTCACCGTTGGCGAAGTCCAGGGCCTTGGTCGGGACGAGTTCGGTCCCCAGCGATTCGGCCACCTCCCTCGCCAGCTCGGGGTGGGCACGGCCGGAGAAGAGCTTCAGCTTCTTCTCGCCCGACGTGGTGATCCCGCTCACTGCCACCGTCTCCTCGCGTTGCTGACGCTGAACCCGTCCGCACCGCACAGGCAGGCTCGCGCCTGCCTGCGGGAGGGAGTCGGGGAATTGTCGGTACGCCTGGACACGGGCGGTAGGCCCTGCGGCGCACGCATGACCCCAAGGTTACGCGCCCGCACAGAAACCGTCCGCCCCGGGACCATCTGCCGGACCGGCACCCGACCGGTCAGGCCTCCGGCGAGCCCTCCCGGCCGGCGGCCGTGGCAGCCGCCGCGGCCTGCGCCGATGTCGTTCCGGGGCGCTTGCGCTCGACCCAGCCGGGGATGTTCCGCTGCTGTGCCCGGCCCACGCCGAGCGCGCCCGCCGGAACGTCGTTGGTGATCACCGAACCGGCCGCGGTGTAGGCGCCGTCACCGACCGTCACGGGAGCGATGAACATGTTGTCGGAACCGGTACGGCAGTGCGCCCCGATGACGGTGCGGTGCTTGTGGACCCCGTCGTAGTTCACGGTGACCGAGGCCGCGCCGACGTTGGCGCCCTCGCCGATGGTGGCGTCGCCGATGTACGAGAGGTGCGGCACCTTGGCGCCCTCGCCCAGCTCGGAGTTCTTCACCTCGACGTAGGTGCCGACCTTCGCCTTCCGGGCCAGCTTCGCGCCCGGCCGCAGGTACGCGTACGGCCCGGCGACGGCGAGGTCACCGACCTCGGCGCCGTCCGCCGTGGTGTTGGTCACACGCGCGCCGGCGCCGATCCGGGTGTCCTTGATCGTCGAGTTGGGGCCCACCTCGCAGCCCTCGCCCAGGTGCGTGCCGCCCTGCAGCTGCGTGTTGGGCAGCACCACCGCGTCCGGCTCGTACGACACCTGGACGTCGAACCACGTGGTCGCCGGGTCCACCACGGTGACGCCGGCCCGCATCGCGCGGTCCAGCAGCCGGTCGTTGAGCAGCCGGCGGGCGTGGGCCAGCTGCACCCGGTCGTTGATGCCGAGGATGTCCCGGTAGTCGGCGGCGACGACCGCGCCCACCCGGTGGCCCGCCTTGCGCAGGATCTGCAGGGTGTCGGTGAGGTACTCCTCGCCCTGCGAGTTGTCGGTGGTCACCTCGGCGAGCGCCTGCACCAGCAGCCCGGCGTCGAAGGCGAAGACCCCCGAGTTGATCTCGTCGATCGCCCGCTGGGCGTCCGAGGCGTCCTTCTCCTCGACGATCGCCGCGACCGCGCCGTCCACGCCGTCGCGCAGGATCCGGCCGTAGCCGAAGGGGTCCGGCACCACGGCGGTCAGCACGGTGACGCCGTTGCCCTGCGCGTCGTGCGCGTCGGCCAGGGCGCGCAGCGTCTCCCCGGTCAGCAGCGGCGCGTCCCCGGTGGTGACGATCACCGTGCCGTCCAGCTCGATCCCGTCGGCGGCCAGCGCCTCCAGCGCCGTCCGCACGGCGTGCCCGGTGCCGTTCTGCTCCTCCTGCACGACGGCTCGGGCCTGCGGATGACGGGCCGCCAGGTGCTCCCGGACCTTCTCCCGGAGGTGGCCGATCACCACGACAAGCTGGCCCGGCGTCAGCTCCTCCGCGGCCGCCACCGCATGGCCGACCAGGGACCGTCCGCACACCTCGTGCAGCACCTTCGGCAGGCTGTTCGACTTCATCCTGGTCCCGCCACCGGCGGCAAGCACGACAACGGCGGCGGGCGAATTGGCACTCACGGGGGGAGGCTCCTCATTCGGTTCACAGAGAGGGCAGAGCAGCCCGGCCGGGACAACAGGCCGGTCGCCTTCGCACAGTCCGCCGGACAGCCCAGACAATACCGGCGGCCGGGTGACACGCGCAGTCGAGGCGCGGGGTGGCTCCGCCGCTAGGATTCGAACCCAGACAAAGGCCTCCAAAGGGCCCTGTGCTGCCATTACACCACGGCGGACAGTCGCTGAAACCCTACCCGAGTCGACCTCGTCCTGGGTATCCGCTGCACCAATCCTCCGACCCCGATCCGACGGCAGGGACGGGCGCCTCCCCGCGCGGTGATGACCAGGCAGCCGCGGTGGGCGTCACCGGTGTTCCGCGGCCGGGCGGGTGGACACGGGCCGGATCGGGACGTCAGCCATCCAGTCGGGTGAATTCACCCATGCGCCGCCCGGCGGCGTATTCCCTTGTTGGCGGGGCACAACCTACGATTCCGTAGGTTACGCGAACGTAGCCTCCCGTCCTCTCCCCCGCAAGGGACACCCATGAGCATCCAGGCAGGCGAGGCGCGCGCCGACTCCACGCGCTCCACCGCCACCCCCCACGCCGACCCCCCGCACTCCGACTCCCCGGACGCCGACTCCCCGGACCCCGGCCCGCCGCAGCTCTCCGCCACCCGCGGCGGGGAGCGGCAGGGGGCCGCCGAGCGGATCGCACTCGGCCTCTTCATCGCCGTCCCGTTCGCCGCCCTGGTCGCCGCCGTCCCGGTGGCCTGGGGATGGGGACTCGGCTGGACCGACCTCGCGATCGCCGCGGTGATGTACTTCCTCACCTGTCACGGCATCACCGTCGGCTACCACCGCTACTTCACCCACGGCGCCTTCAAGGCCAACCGGCCGCTGCGGATCGCCCTCGCGATCGCCGGCTCGCTGGCGATCGAGGGGCCGCTGGTGCGCTGGGTGGCCGACCACCGCAAGCACCACCGGTACAGCGACAAGGACGGCGACCCGCACTCGCCCTGGCGCTACGGCGAGTCCGTCCCGGCGCTGCTCAAGGGCCTCTGGTGGGCCCACATGGGCTGGCTCTTCGACGAGGAGCAGACCTCCCAGCTCAAGTACGCCCCCGACCTCATCCGCGACCCGGCCATAAGGCGGATCTCCCGGCTGTTCTGGCTCTGGACCGCCCTCTCGATGCTCATCCCGCCGCTGGTCGGCGGGCTGGTCACGCTCTCCTGGCAGGGCGCGCTCTCCGCCTTCTTCTGGGGGTCGCTGGTCCGGGTGGCACTGCTGCACCACGTCACCTGGTCGATCAACTCGATCTGCCACGCGGTCGGCCACCGGCCGTTCCGCTCCCGCGACCGCTCCGGCAACGTCTGGTGGCTGGCCGTGCTCTCCTGCGGCGAGTCCTGGCACAACCTGCACCACGCCGACCCGACCTCGGCCCGGCACGGCGTCCTTCGTGGACAGATCGACTCCTCGGCCCGGCTGATCCGCTGGTTCGAGCTGGCCGGCTGGGCCAGGGACGTCCGCTGGCCGGACGCACAGCGGATCGCCGCCCGCCGCGCCGCATGAGGGCCCGCCTGCAGCATGATGTAGGGGTGAACGGGAGCAGCGCAGACAGCACAGGCGGCCACCGGAGCACGCGGACGGACGCGGCGCCCGATCCGGCGCAGGCCCGTCCGCGTGCCGCCGCCGGGGCGGACGGTGCTGCGCCGGCACCGCGCCGCCGTGGCGGCCGGGTACGGATGACCGGCAAGCAGCGTCGGGAGCAGCTGCTGGAGGTCGGCCGCATCGTGTTCGCGGAGCGCGGCTACGACGGCACCTCGGTGGAGGAGATCGCCGAGCGGGCCGGGGTGTCCAAGCCCGTGGTGTACGAGCACTTCGGCGGCAAGGAGGGGCTGTACGCGGTGGTGGTCGACCGCGAGATGCAGCTGCTGCTGGACATGGTGACCGGGGCGCTGACCGGGGGGCACTCGCGGGAGCTGCTGGAACAGGCCGCGTTCGCGCTGATGGACTACATCGACACGTCCACGGACGGCTTCCGGATCCTGGTCCGGGACTCGCCGGTGGCCCAGTCGACGGGCACCTTCGCGTCGCTGATCAGCGACATCGCGACGCAGGTGGAGGACATCCTGGGGCTGGAGTTCAAGGCGCGGGGGTTCGACGCCCGGCTCGCCCCGATGTACTCGCAGATGCTGGTGGGCATGGTCGCACTGACCGGCCAGTGGTGGCTGGAGGTGCGCAAGCCGGAGAAGGCCGAGGTGGCCGCCCACCTGGTGAACCTGGCCTGGCACGGCCTGGAGGGGATGGAGCGGCACCCCAAGCTGGTCGGCGACCGCAAGGCCTGAGCCCGCTCAGCCCCGCCGGACCGCGACGGCGAAGATCCGGCGGAACGGGAAGACCGTGCCGTGCGGCCCGGCCGGGTATGCCTCCCGGAGCAGCGCGCCGTACTCGGCCAGGAAGGCCGAACGGTCGGCCGGGTCGGCGAGCCGGGTGAGCACGGGCCGCAGTGCGGTGCCCTTGACCCACTCCAGCACCGGGTCGTCGCCGGTGAGCAGGGTGCTGTAGGTGGTCTCCCAGACGTCGGCGGTGCAGCCGGCCTCGGCGAGCGTCCGGAGGTACTCGTCCGGTCGGTGGACGCCGGCCCGGACGGCGTTCCCGCCCACGGACTCGCGCCAGCGCGGGCTGCGGCGGAGCTCGGCGAGCAGCACGTGGCTGGGCGACCCGAAGTTGCCGGGCACCTGGAAGGCGATCACCCCGCCGGGCCTGAGCGCCGCGGCCCAGCGCCGCAGCAGGTCGAGGTGCCCGCCGGCCGCTCCCCGCCCGCCGTCCCCCGCCGGGGAGTCCCCGGGCCCGGACCGGCCGCCCGGCTCGAAGCCGATCCACTGCAGGGCCGCGTTCGAGACGATCAGGTCGGGGGCCGCCGCCGCGGGGTCGTAGCCGGCCGCGTCGGCGAGCAGGTAGTCGGCGGTGGGCTCCCCGCCCCCGGCGCGGGCGGCGGCGAGCATCTCGGCGGAGTTGTCGACCCCGGTGATCCGCGCCCCGGGCCAGCGTTCGCGCAGGACGGCGGTGGAGTTGCCCGGGCCGCAGCCGATGTCGAGGACGGTGGCGGCGGGTTCGTTCGGCACGGAGGGGACGCGGGCGAGCAGGTCGCGCAGCGGGCGGGTCCGTTCGTCGGCGAAGCGCAGGTACTGGTCCGGGTCCCAGACGGGTGCGGACATGGCCCACCTCCCAAGTCTCTCGACATCAAGATATCCAGTCGAAGCGTCCGCCCTGGAATTCTCGATGTCAAGAGACTTCACATCGACACAACCCCCGATACACTGATCGCCATGGAGGACGAGGTCGATCGGCTGGTCGCAGCATGGCGCCGAGAGCGCCCCGACCTCGACGTGGAACCACTTGAGGTGCTCAGCCGGGTCAGCCGGCTCGCGCGGCACCTCGACCGCGCCCGTCGGGCGGCCTTCGCCGAGCACGGGCTGGAGCCCTGGGAGTTCGACGTCCTGACCGCGCTGCGGCGGGCCGGCTCGCCGTACCAGCTCTCCCCCGGCCAACTCCTCACCCAGACCCTGGTCACCTCCGGCACCATGACCAACCGGATCGACCGCCTCACCGGCAAGGGCCTGGTCAAGCGGCTACCCGACCCGGACGACCGGCGCGGCGTCCTGGTCCGCCTCACCGACGACGGACGCGACCGCGCCGACCAGGCACTCGCCGGACTGCTCGCGCACGAGCGCGAGCTGCTCGCCCAGTTGACCGGCACTCAGCGGGGCGAACTCGCCGGACTGCTCCGGCAGCTGGTCGCCCCCTTCGACAACATCCCCTGACCCGAACCGTCCGGCCCGGACCTCCCGACCCGGAACCGTCCGACCCGGGCCTTCCGACCCGGAACCGTCCGACCCGGGCCTTCCGACCCGGTGGAGGAAACCCCGGAGGTCCGCGGGGACGGGCCCCGCTCAGAAGCCGTCCGGGTAGGGCGCGCTGAGCGCCGGCACCGGGGCGGGCACGGGATCCGGTGTCCGGTAGCCCGGCAGCAGCTCGGCCAGCCGGCGGCGCACCTCGTCGTCGCTGTTCACCGCCGCCGCCTCGTACAGCCCCGTCAGGCCGCCCGCCAGGTCCTCCGGCCCGGAGCCGGACTCGGCCAGGGTCGCGTAGATCCGGGCGTGCGCGGTCGGCTGCCGCTCCTCGCCCTCGGAGAACAGCGCCTCGTTGAGCTTCTCCCCCGCCCGCAGTCCGGTGTAGCGGATCTCGACCTCGTCCCGGGCCAGCTGCACCTGCTCGGCGAAGTTGTGCACCAGGTCGACGATCCGCACGGGCTCCCCCATGTCCAGCACGAACACCTCGCCGCCGCGCGCCATCCGGCCGGACTCCAGCACCAGGCCGACGGCCTCCTCGATGGTCATGAAGAACCGCGTCACGTCGGGGTGGGTGACCGTCACCGGGCCGCCGCTGCGCAGCTGCTCGGCCAGCACCGAGAGCAGCGAGCCGCGCGAACCGAGCACGTTGCCGAACCGGACGGCGGAGAACACGCCCGTGCCGAGGTTGCGCGCGTCCCGGGCGTTCGCCTGGACGATCAGTTCGGCCAGCCGCTTGCTGGCGCCGAGCACCGACGTCGGGTCGGCCGCCTTGTCGGTGGAGATCAGCACGAACCGCTCCACCCCGGTGGCCAGCGCCGCCTCCACCAGGTGGTCGGTGCCGAGCACGTTGGACTTCACCGCCTCGCTGGGGTGCCGTTCCAGCAGCGGCAGGTGCTTGTGCGCGGCCGCGTGGAACACCACCTCGGGCTCCAGGTCGCGGAAGATCTGCTGGATCCGCGGCCGGTCCCGGATGTCGGCGATCACCAGCGACTCGTCGGTGAGCAGTGCCTCGCCCCAGATGTCCAGCTGGAGCCGGTGCAGGTTGGACTCGTCGTGGTCCAGCATGTACAGCGCGCTCGGGTTGAACGCTTGGACCTGGCGGCAGAGTTCACTGCCGATCGAGCCGCCGGCGCCGGTCACCAGCACCCGCCGGCCCTCGATCACGTCACGGACGTCGGCCGAGACCACGTGCACCTCGTGCCGGCCGATCAGCCGGTTGACGTCCAGGCTGCGCATGTCGGAGCCGACCACCTCCCGGCGGAGCGCCGCCAGGAAGGACGGCAGGTAGCGGACGGCGGCACCGGCGGCCGCGGCGGCGGTGGCCAGGGCGCGGACGCGCTGCGGGGCGAGGCCGGGGATGGCCAGGGCGACGACCTGGGCCCGGTACTCGACGGCGAGCCCGGTCAGCTCCGCGAGGGTGCCGAGGACGGGGGCGGAGTCCACCGACCGGCCGGCCTTGGCCGGGTCGTCGTCGAGCAGGCCGATCGGCACGAGACCGAACTCGGGTGCGCGGCCCAGGTCGCGGACCAGCGCGGTGCCCGCCGCACCGGCGCCCACCACCAGGGTCCGCAACCCCGTCGGCGGCGCGGCCGGGGCGCGCGAAGCCGGCAGTGAGGCGCCCGGGAGCCCGTCCTGGGCGCTCTCGCCCTGGTTCGCGCCCTCCCCGGCCGTGTGCGGGCGTGCGGAAGTGCTGTGCGGCGACATGTGTCCTCCGGAGTTCCCTGACCTGACGGACCTGAGCCGGTACGGCGGTGAGACGGGCGGATCAGCCGGCGCCGGGAGCTGCGGTCGTGGCGACGGACGACGGGGCCGCGGGAGCGGCGGGCTCGGACGGACTGACACCCGCCCGGCGGGCCACCGCGACAGCGGCCAGGGTGGAGTGCACCCCGAGCTTGCCGAGGACGTTCTGCATGTGCGTACGCACGGTGTGCGGGGACAGGTAGAGCCGCTCGGCGACGGCCTGCCGGCCGAGGCCGGCGACCATGCAGCGCAGGATCTGCTTCTCCCGAGGGGTGAGCGTGTCGACCAGCCGCTCGCTCTCGGTGCGGTCCCGGCGGGCGGTGGTGAGCTCCCGGATGACGCCGGTGAGCAGGGCGGGCGGCACGTGCGTCTCGTCCCGCAGCACGCCCCGCATCACCGCCAGCAGCCTGGCCAGCGAACTCTCCTTCGCCACCCAGCCGGTGGCGCCGGCGTGCAGGGCGCGGGCGGCGCGGTGCGGGTCGTCGGCGGTGGCCAGGACGATCGCCCGCAGCGCGGGATGGTGGCGGCGGATCCGGGCCAGCAGGGTGATGCCGTCGGGCACCTGGGCGGTCGACGCCGGGGCGGCGGGGGAACCCGGAACGGCCGGGGTCGCCGGCCCCGATTCCGCCGGGTACGGGCCGGCCGGGTGAGCGGCCGGACGGAGCGCCGACGGGTGGCGGACGGCGTGCGCCCCGGGGGGCGCGCCGCCGGCACCGGGCGATCCGGCGCTGCCGAGCGGTCCGGCGAGGCCGGACGATCCTGCGGTCGGGGTGCCCGGCCCCCCGGGGACTGCGGCCGGACGGCGGGGCGAAGGCAAGGCGACGGGTCGGCGGCGAAGGACCTCCGGCGGCGGGTCGACACCCGGCTGGCGGGCCCTGCGCGCGGCGGCCCCCGCCTCGGCGACCCCCAGGTCCGCGTCGACCAGGACCACGTCGAAGGCGCGGCCCTCGGTGGCGGCACGCTCCAGCGCCCGCTCCGCGGCAGCCGCGCTGCCTGCCGCGCCGACCTCGACATCGGGCTCCGCGGCGAGCGCCGCGGCCAGTGCCTCGGCGAAGATCCGGTGGTCGTCGACCACCAGGACGCGGATCCGTCCCATCGTCACTTCCCCCCTGCTCAGCTCCGGCCCGTGTCCGGGGCGGCGCCCCGGTCCTGCCTCCGCCGCCCGGGCGTTCCTGCGCCGCCCGCCTCCCGGATACCCGGAAGAGCCGAGGTGCCGGCCCCCACCGGTACCGGAATCAGCGTACGGGGTGGCCGCCGACTCGGTGGGGGTTTGGTGAAGTTTCGTCAGGAGGTGAGAAATTGACGCGACTTGGTGCTTCTCGGGCCGCCGGGAACGCCGGAGCGCCGCCCCCGTCCGTGCGGGGGCGGCGCTCCGTTCGCGGCGCGTCCGGCCCGGGCGCCGGGGCGGGCTGCCGGGGCCACCGGCCCGCAGGGGCTACAGGCCGTTCTTCTCCAGGGTGAACTTCCAGGCGTCGGCGACGATGTCGTCCAGGTTCGGGCGGCGCGGGGTCCAGCCCAGCTCGCGGTGGGCACGCTCGGCGGAGGCCACCAGGACGGCCGGGTCGCCCGCGCGGCGGCCGGAGACCCGCACCGGGATCTCGCGGCCGGTCACGCGCTTGACCGACTCGATCACCTCGCGGACCGAGAAGCCGCTGCCGTTGCCGAGGTTGCAGATCAGGTGCTCGCCCGGCTTGGCCGCGTCCAGGGCGAGCAGGTGGGCGTCGGCGAGGTCGGCGACGTGGATGTAGTCGCGGATGCAGGTGCCGTCCGGGGTCGGGTAGTCGTCGCCGTACACCGCGATGTGCTCGCGCTGCCCGAGCGCCGCCTGGAACACCAGCGGGATCAGGTGCGACTCCGGGTCGTGCCGCTCGCCGTAGGCGCCGTACGCGCCGGCCACGTTGAAGTACCGCAGCGAGACGGCGGCCAGACCGTGGGCGACGGCCTCGCCGGTGATCAGGTGGTCGACGGCCAGCTTCGTGGCTCCGTAGGTGTTGGTCGGCGCGGTGCGGGCGGTCTCGGCGATCGGCACGGCCTCCGGCTCGCCGTAGGTCGCGGCGGTGGAGGAGAACACCAGCCTGCGCACACCGGCCGCGCGCATGGCGCTGATCAGCTCCAGCGAGCCGGCCACGTTGTTGCGCCAGTACTTCTCCGGGTCCGTGACGGACTCGCCGACCTGCGAGGAGGCGGCGAAGTGCAGCACACCGTCGAAGGAACCGTCCAGGACCTTTCCGGCCTCCTGGATCCGGCCCTCGACGAACTCCGCACCGGACGGCACGCCCGCACGGAAGCCCGTGGAGAGATCGTCCAGGACGGTCACCTGGTGACCCGCCTCCAGCAGGTGGGCGGCCACCACACTGCCGACATAGCCGGCGCCACCCGTGACCAGGTACTTACTCATGCTCGACCTCCAGCGGACGATGGTTCCGCCGTCGGCGGGCCATCGGAGACGTACGTACGACTGCGGCCCATTCTCCCTGGCCCCCAGGGTGCTCCGGACCATCGGGACGGCCACCCTATGCCAGGTTTGACCCGGTTCCGGATGCCCGTACGAGCCCCGTACGCCCGCACGACACTTCGGGCTTGGCGCCCGCAGCCGGGCCGCGCGTTCCCGAACGGCGGAGCACCCCGCTCCGGGGCCCGCAGCGGAGGCCGGAGCCGGGCCCGGGCCGGGCGCCCGGAGACGGGACCCGGGCCGTGGAACCGGGGCGTGGAACCGGGGCGGAATCGGCGCCGCGCCACGCTCAGGGCCGGGCCATCCGGTCCAGCAGCCCGGTGCGCGCCGCGACCGCCGCCGCCTCCAGGCGGGTCCGGGCACCGAGCTTCATCAGCACCCGCTGGACGTGCGTCCGCGCCGTGCTCGCGGCGATCCGCATCCCCGCCGCGATCGCCGCGGTGTCCTCGCCGTCCGCGATCCGCGCCAGCACCTGGACCTCACGCCGGGTCAGCAGCCGCAGCAGCCGGACCGCCTCGTCGTCCGGCTCCGCCGCCGGCCTGAGCAACTGGTCGAAGGCGCCCCGGAGCACCTCCACGGTGACCGCCGCCTCGCCCGCCCGGGCCCGGGCGATGGCCCGCTCGACCACCTCGATCCGCTCGTCGCTCGGCACGTAGCCGGCCGCACCAGCGGCGAACGCCCCTGCCACTCCCCGCAGTTCACCAACCGGACCGAGGACGATGACGGCCACCTCGGGCCGCTCCCGGCGGATCCGGCGCAGCCCCTCGAAGGCCCCCGGATCGGCCGGCGCGGACACGCCCAGCAGGCACACCTCCGGCCGCCGGCCCGCCACCAGGTCGGCCGCCGACCCCGCCGGCGAGCCGACCGCGAGCACCCGGTGACCACGTAACTGGAGCGCGGTGGCCAGCGCCTCCGCCAGTAGCCGGTGGTCGTCGACCACCACGAGTCGAACACCCATGAGGCCCTCCAGGTCGGCGTCCGGCCCGCGCCCCCGCCCGCTCGGGACAGGTGGCCGATGACGCACCATCACAGCGCATTCCGTACCCGACTTGCTAGGCCGTCTCACCGCCACCGCGAGGGCGGACACACGAAAAAGACCCCCGCCTGATGGCGGAGGTCCTTTGCCGAGCCCCCATGCGGAATCGAACCGCAGACCTTCTCCTTACCATGGAGACGCTCTACCGACTGAGCTATAGGGGCTTGTTCACCTCGTCCGCGCCAGCCTGACCACTGCCCGCTCGAACAAGGAAGACACTACACGGCCCGGCGCCGGAAAGGGAAATCGACCCGGGCCGGGATCCGGCCGCGTTCAGCCCTCCCCGTTCGCCCGGTCGACCCCCTCCCGGACGGCCAGCATCGCCGGGGCGTGCTCCTCGGTCCAGCGACCGAGCGGCGCGACCAGATCGGCCAGCTGCAGGCCGAGCGGCAGCAGCTCGTAGACCACCCGCGGCGGCGTCTCCGGGTACACCGTGCGCCGGACCAGCCCGTGCCGCTCCAGCGTGCGCAACGACTGGGTGAGCATCTTGCGACTGATCCCGTCGACGGCTCGCCGCACCTCGGAGAACCGCTGCCCGCCCAGCTCGCCGAGGCTCATCACGATCAGCAGGGCCCACTTGTCCGCCAGGACGGCGAAGACGACCCGGCTGGGACAGAGCCGGGCGAAGACATCGAGCCCCTGCGCCTGCCCGACCACCGCCGGACGGCGCTCCTGTGTCGTCATGCCGCCAGCGTAGCGATCCGGGCCCCCGATCCCCCTCGGTCACCAGAGGGGGGCCCGGTCCCCCGCCCGGACACTCCGCCTTCCCTTCCTACCCGGCGGCACGGGCTCGCCGCCACCGGCCTCACCAACTCGGCCTCATCAACTCGGCCTCCGGGAGCGGCGACCGGAGCACGGCCCCGGCCACCGCGCCTGCGCCGGCCCCCGGCCGACCCCCGCCACCGCGCGCGCTACGCCGCCGGGTCCGCCTCCGCCCCCAGGCGGCCGGTCACCCGGCGACGCCCGCCGTGCGCCCCGGCCACCGCCAGGTCCGTCCCGCTCGTCTCCGGCAGCAGCCGCAGGCAGAGCAGCGCCACCACCCCCCACACCGCCAGGTACCAGCCGACCGGCTCCGCCGTCCCGTACGCCTCCGTCAGCCTGGTCGCGATCAACGGGGTGGTCGCCCCGCCCACCACCCCGCCCAGGTTGTAGGTGAGCGCCGCCCCCGTGTACCGCACCCGGGTCGGGAACAGCTCCGGCAGGAACGCCGCCAGCGGACCCAGCAGGCACCCCAGCACCACCATCGCGCCCGCCAGCGCCAGGAACATCAGCGGCCGGCGCACCGTCTCCAGCAGCGGGAACAGCACCAGACCCCACGCCACCGCCAGCACCGTCGCCAGCTGCAGCGTCCACCGCCGCCCCCACACGTCACTGCGCCGCGCGCTCAGCCACACCGTCACGCCCTTCCCCGCCGCGCCCGCCAGCAGCATCGACAGCACCAGCGTGCTCGGCACCCCGAGTCCCGTCGTGGCGTACGCCAGCGCGTACGTGGTGGTCAGGTAGAACAGCGCGTACCCCACGGTGATCGCGCCGCAGCCGAGCAGCACCGTCCGCCAGTGCCCGCGCAGCACCTCCATCACCGGCGCCCGCTCCGCCCCCGTCCGCACCTCCCCCTTGAACAGCGGCGTCTCCTCCAGCCGCAGCCGCACGAAGAGCCCCACCGCCACCAGCGCCAACGACGCCAGGAACGGCACCCGCCAACCCCAGGACCGGAACGCAGCCTCGTCCAGGCCCAGTTGGAGCGCCAGGAACACCCCGTTGGCCAGCACGAAGCCACTCGTCGGCCCCAACTGCAGATACGCCCCGTACCGCCCACGCTGCCCGGCCGGCGCGTTCTCCGCCACCAGCAGCGCCGCACCGCCCCACTCGCCGCCCAGACCCACCCCCTGGCACACCCGCAGCACCACCAGCGCCACCGGCGCCCACCACCCCCACACCGCGAACCCCGGCAGCAGTCCCACCGCGGCCGTCGACAGCCCCATCAGCAGCAACGACACCACCAGTGTCGTCTTCCGCCCCAGCCGGTCCCCGAAGTGCCCGAACGCCACCGCCCCCAGCGGCCGGGCCAGGAACGCCACCGCGTACACCGAGAACGCCGCCAACAGCGCCCCCACCGTGCCCAGTTCGGGGAAGAACACCCCGCCGAAGACGAGCGCGGCCGCCGTCCCGTAGATAAAGAAGTCGTAGAACTCGATCGCCGTACCGATCAGCGCCGCAGCCGCAGCCCGCCGCATCTGTCCCTTCGCACCCATACCACCACCCTGGCGACCTCCCGACGCCCCGGACCAGCCTCCACCCGAGTGACACCGGCGCCCTGGCCCCCACCACGCGCCGCCCCGCACGCCGGTCCGAACTCCCGCCCGGAGAAGGCCGCGTACCGTGCAAGGCGCGGGGCACACCTGCCGTCGGGCTACCGCACGTACGGGTTGCCACTCGGCGGCAGAGGCGGCACCCCGGCCGCCCCGGGCCGCGCCGACCGCCGCCGCACCACCACGAACGCCACCCCACCGGCCACCAGCACCAACCCGCCGGCCACCGCCGCAACCACCGGCACCACACCACCCGAGCCGGCCGCTTCGCCGACCGCCTTACCCTCCCCCGGAACACCCGAGGAACCCGACGGGCTCACCGGAGCCGCCGGAACGGCCGAGGACGGAGCGGCCGAGGACGGAGCGGGTGAGGATTCACCGACCGCCTGCTCCGGAATCGGATACACATCCGCCGGCCCCGGATCCCCGGGCTCGGTCAGGGCAACTCGCGGGCGCACAATGCCGTATCCCACGATGTCATTCCGATCGGACCCGTCCGTCGGCTTCCCGGCGGTGTTGATGAGTACCCGCACAACTTGATTGGCACTCCATTCAGGGTGAACCGCCCACAGCAGCGCAGCGGAAGCAGATACCAAAGCTGTAGCGTCGGACGTACCGTGCCCCTTGCAGTAGCCGGACGATGCACTGCAGGCGCTGTAGATGTCAACGCCCGGTGCAGCGAGGTCAACTTGCAGCCCCTGTTCGGATTCTTCCGTCACCATGCCACTGCGGTCCACGGCACCAACCCCGAGCACGAATGGGATCGCCCCGGGGAACTCGACCGGATTTCCAACCTGTGCCGAGTTGCCCACACTGGCGATCACCAAAGCCCCCTTGCCTCCCGCATAGGCCACAGCACTCCGAAGAGCCGCCACATCCGAAGATGTGACGCTACTCACAGAACTCCCCTGGGAAATGCTGATGACTTTCGCACCCTGTTCGGCTGCGTAGACGATCGCCCGCGCGATCTGCCCAAGGAATTCGGCTGCGGGGACGTCAATATCGGAGTTCGAGTTGTTCTTGATCTTTATCGGCAACAGCCTGGCACCCGGCGCGAGCCCGTAGGCGCCCTTTCCATTCATACCCCTTCCCGTGCCCGCGATCAACCCGGCCATTTGCGTACCATGACCAGTCCGATCTTCTCCGACCCCACCCGAAAGACCGCTGAGGTCCTTTCCAGGAAGAAACTGCCCGGAAAGGTCCGGATGATCAAGCCTGAAACCGCTGTCGATCACCGCGACAGTGATCCCCTGACCCTTGCTGATTTTCCAGATCTCGGACGCTTTCATCACGTCCAGATGCCACTGCTGATCACGGATGGAATCCACTGCAGCTGCCGGCCCCAACGCCGGACCGACAATGATCCCAGCCGCAAGCACCGTCGCAGCCATCCCCCGTACACGCGCCCGCACGTCCGTCCGCCGCATCACCGCTCCCTCGTCGGTCTCGCCGTCAGGCGAGGACCACACCCCGGACAGGGCTGACCGGCCATCGGAACGAGCCCAGCGGCCGGGCAGCCGTTCCCGAGCTACTCGATCACGCCCGGATTACTCCTCGGAGTACCGGTGGTCCAGGTCTCCTCGTCCTCGTGCAGGTAGTCGGCCCGCTTACGGCGATCGCGCCCGCTCCGCTCCGGCGTACCGCCCATCATGCCCGGCCCCATCATGCCGCTCTGGACCTGACGCGCCACGCCCTCGGCAGCAGCCCCGGCGCCTGGAGCCCGGTTCCGTAGGCCACTCCCGCCCGGCGTGAACTCCCCGCCGACCACCGGGCCTCTCTGCCCACCGACGACACCGCCACCGGTAGAACCGGAGCCGCGACCACGCGTGCCACCTCCCACCACATTGCCGCCGCCATAACCGCCCATGCCCGGTTGGACACCACCGCCCACACCGCCGGTGCCGCCCTGGCCACTGGCCGTGCCCGCCCGGCCCTGAGCCTCGCGCGCCCCGAAGACCGGGCCGGAACCACTCGATCCCGAACCACCTTTCCCCACAGGAAGGTTGCCGCCCCCGAAGGTGCCGGCCCGGTTCGACGGGGCAGATCCACCAGCGCCCTTGACGGGAACGGCACCGCCACCGAAGGGACCGGCACCTCCGAACGGGACAGGCCCACCACCGGGGTGGAGTGCGGGATCGTTTCCGGCAGTAGCCGGATGCCCGGGCCCGCCTCCCCCACTGTTCGGTGGCACGGGACCGCTACCGCCAGGACCCGACGGGCCTGCCGAGCCGGGCGGCGTCGACGCGTGCGAAAGGCCGTCGAGACCGGTACCGGGCCGGTCAATGGGGTACCGCGGTACCTGGGAATGATCCGACGCGCTCGGGTCTCGCGGCAGTCGCACCGACTCGCCATGAACCGAACTAGCCGTGACATTCCCGGGCACGTCCTGCGTCTGCGGACCCGGAGCGGACTGCCGATACGTCTCAGGCCCGCCACCACCATGGCCACCGCCGGCCGGAGTGTAGTTGACGTCCCTGTAGCCGGCGGTGATTCGCGCACCGTGTGCGGTTGCGCCCATGCCTCCGCCCCCTACGCCGGTGCCGGTGCCGACCTCGGTCAATCCACCACGTTCACCACCGTCCGGCGCCCCCGGCAGCTCAGGCAGCTTGAGGCCGTTCAGCTTGGTGGTCGCGGCCTCGTACGCCTGCCCCAACTTCTCCATCTGGTGAATGGCTTCCTGGTGCGCGGCCTCGACGCGTTTGTGGGCCGCCGCGGCCTCCGCGTAGGAGACCCAGGTCGGGTCCTCCTTCTTCATGATCGCGTCGGTCATCACGGACGGGTTGCCGATCCCGGCCACGCTCACCGTCGAGGGCTTCAGACAGGGCTGCTTGGAGTGGCGGTCCACCGTGTCGATGTCGGTCTTCGGCGGTTCCGGCACGCCGGTCTTCGCGGTGCTCAGCGCCTCGCCGGCCTGGACCATCGCGTCGCCGGCACCCTTCGAGTACTCGCTGATCATCGCCGCCGACCTGTTCAGGTCCGTGGCCCAGGTCTTGAAGCTCTCGGCGGCCGGGCCTTCCCACTGGATCTGGCCGAGGTGGGCGGCCAGCGCCCGACTGAGGTCGTCCAGGACCCGGCTGGCCGCCTTGAGCTGGTTACCCCGGCTGGTCACCTTCGTCGGATCGCTGTTGATGACCATCGACTTGAGTCTGGCGTGCT
This sequence comes from Kitasatospora sp. NPDC127035, assembly GCF_042726075.1. NCBI lineage: Bacteria > Bacillati > Actinomycetota > Actinomycetes > Kitasatosporales > Streptomycetaceae > Kitasatospora > Kitasatospora sp. NPDC127035. The sequence goes on from NZ_JBHXDN010000017.1 coordinate 66,354, forward strand.
CGATTCCCTCGAAGTTCGTCCCGCCTGCCATCAGTTGCTCCCCGTGTCACTGGAACTCTTCCCCCGGAGCGGCGTCATGAGAAAGACCCGCCACCGCCCTGCTTCGGCGCCGGTCCGTGCGGTCCGGCCGCCGGAATGTAGGTGTCGGCGTTCTTCGCGGCCGCCTTGACCGCCGCCGTCTGGTGTTCCTCGTTGCTCCCGTACGTGCCCGCCGTCTGGGCGACCGCCGCGCTCATCCTGCCGATCTGGTCGGCGAAGGCCTTCGAGAGCTGGGCGATCGCCGCGTGCGTCTTGTCGTACGCGGCCATTAGGTCCTTGGACTCACTGAAGCCGGTCCCGAGGTTCCCCTCCGCCAGTTTCTGTTCCTTGACCTTGTGCTGGGCGGCCTCCGACCCCTCCAGGGAGGCCAGCAACGCGTCGACCTTCTTCTTGAAGTTGATCAGCGTGTCGAGTTCGACCTTGACGTCCTTGGATCCGAACGCCGCCACCAGCGCTGTGGCGCTGACGTCGACCTGGACCTGACTGGCCGTCCTGCCGATCCAACTGTTGTCGAGCGACCACGGCTTCACTTCGCCGTTGGGGCCGTCCGCCCAGCCCGCGCCGCCCGGTCCAGCCTCGCCTGGCACAGCAGTCCACCTCTCCCCCGTTCGCGGGGCGCCCCCGGCGCCACGCCGCGACGTACCGTCAACTACACGGCCGTGCAAGCGGAACGGTCCCGACGACCGGCATCGTCCCGCCCGGGCGCACCCGTCCGCCCGTAGGCCGGGTGCCGCCCCGGCCATGGTAGCCACCGCCCCGTCGGACGGGCAGGGACCATGGCCCGCCTGTATGCGATCGGTACGAACGTGACACACGGCGAGGGGCCCCGCGCCCCGGGGCCGGCCCGCCCGCGGCCCCGCCCTCGGCCCCGCCCGCGGCCCCCGACAGCCGGGGACACCCGGCGGGCGCACCCGGAGGACGCCCCGCCCCGACGGTTAGACTGATCGGGTCCGGTTCCGCCGGATACGACCTCATCTGCCGCGCAATGTCGCACAGCAGCGATCCGGGCCGCCCCGCTCTCCACCCGGGGCAGGCCCCGCAGCAGATCGGACGCAGCCTCGTGACCGCCGCCCCGCCAGCCGACGCCCCCTGGTGGGCCCGCGCCGCCCGGCCGGCGCGGCCTCCGCTGCCGCTCGCGCTGATGGTGCGCGCCGCGTTCGGCATGGCGGTGCCGCTGGCGGTCGGCCTGCTCACGCACCGGGTGGACCTCGGTGTGTTCGCCGGGCTGGGTGCGATGCACGCCACCATGAACGACCGGATCGAGCCGGTCCGGCTGCGCGCCCCGCGGATCGGCGGAGCCGTCCTCGCGTCGGCACTCGGCATGCTGATCGGCACCGCGCTGCAGCACCTCCAGCCGGCTGCGCTCACGCTGGGCGCCGTGTTGACCGTCACGGCCTTCGTCTCGGGGGCGCTGAGCGCGACCGGCCCGCGGGGTTCGGCGGCCGGCATGCTGCTGCTGGTGTCGGCGGCATTGGGCAGTGGCATGCCGCTGCCTCACCCCTGGTGGGCGGCGGCGCCGATGATGCTGGCCGGTGCGGCGTTCGTGGTCCTGCTGGGCCTGCCGTCGCGCAGTTACCGGCGGCCCGCGGCGGATCCCCGCAACCGCGCGCTGGCGGCCGCGTACGACGCGCTGGGCCGGGTGCTGGCCGATCTCGGTACGCCGCAGGGCGCGGCCTCCCGCCAGGTGCTGACGGCCCGTCTGAACCAGGTGCAGGACCTGCTGCCCCCGCCCCGCCCCCGTCTGCCCGATTCACCGCGCACGGTCCGGCTCCGCCGGATGTACGAGGCGGCCCTGGCGGCGACCGAGGCGGCGGCCGGTCTGCTGTGGGCGTGGCGGCCGGTCCCGGCCGAGGTGGCGGAGGTGCCTGCCCGGCTGGCGCGGGCCGTGGAGCGCGGCGGCGGCGAGGTGCCGGTGCCGGACTGGCTGCCGGACACGCCGTCGCGGCGGGCGTTGGACGTGGCTCTGCGGGCGGCCTCGGAGACGGTCGCGGGCCGCGAGGCGGCGCCGGGCACCGCGCCCGCCCCGCCGCCGGATCCGTGGCGGCTGCGGGTGCGGCTGCTGTCGGCCGCCTCGGTCCGGTACGGGCTGCGGGTGGCGCTCTGCATCGCGGTCGGCTCGGCCGTCACGGCGTCGCTGCCGCTCAGCAAGAGCTACTGGGTGCCGATGACGATCGCCTTCGTGCTGAAGCCGGACCTCGGGTCGGTGTTCCTGCGTGCGGTGAGCCGCTCGGTCGGAACGGTCCTCGGGGTGGCGGTGACGGCGGGTCTGCTCTCGCTGACCACCGACGCCTGGGCGCTGACCGGGATCGCCGCGCTCTGTGTGGCCCTGCTGCCGTACGCGACGGCGGCGCACTACGGGCTCAACACCGTGGTGATGACGCCGATGGCGTTGGTCCTGTTGCAGTTGGGCGGGCAGAGCGGGGCGGCCGAGTTCTGGCCCCGGCTGCTGGACACCGTGCTGGCCAGCGCGATCGTGCTGCTGTTCGGCTACCTGCTCTGGCCGGAGCGTGCGCGTCACCGGATCGAGCCGCGCCTGGTGACGGCGGCTGCGGCGCTGGAGTCCTACCTGGCCTCCGTGGCGCAGCCGGACGGTCCCCAGCCGCTCGCCGAGGTGTGGTTGCGCCGGACCGCCTACCGGGCGCTGGCCGACGCCCGGTCGGAGGTGGAGCGGGGGCTCTCCGAGCCTCCGCCGACCGGGCGGCTGGCCGCGCAGTGGCTGCCGGCGACGGCCGCGCTGGAGCGGCTGAGCGGCGCGGTGGCGGCGTTCGCGGCGCAGCGCCGGTACGGCGGCCGGGTGCCGGATCCGGTCGAGGTGGCGCGGGTCCGGCGGGCGCTGGACGATCTGACGGCGGCGGCCCGCGCGCATCGTCCGCCCACGCGCGCGGCGGTGCGGCCGACCCGGCCGCACGACCCGACGCGCAGCGCGCTGGGCCGTGCGGCGGACGAGCTGGACATGCTTCTCGGCAGTGGTCGGCCCGACGGTGGTCGGTAGGCACCCGCAGGCCGACCGCGGAGGGCATGCGGACGCCACCGGCCCGGCACCCGCAGGGCGCCGGGGGGCCGCCCTCGCCGGACGTGGACCGACCCAGTACCGGCCTCGTACCGGCCTAGTACCGACCAAGATCCGGCCTAGAGCCGGCCTGGTACCGGCCTAGACCTGCTCGGCCAGCTCCAGCCAGCTCAGCTCCAGCTCCTCCTTCTCCTCCCGCACCGCCCGCAGCTGGGTGTCCAGCTCGGCGACCTTGGAGAAGTCCGCGGCGTGCTCCGCGAGCTGGGAGTGCAGCTTGGACTCCTTCTGGTCCAGCTTGGCGATCTGCCGCTCCAGCTTCTGCATCTCCTTCTTCGCCGCCCGGGCGTCGCCGGACGACAGCCCGGTGGCGTCGGTGGCGGAGCCGGAGGCCGCAGCGGGGACGGCCGGGGCCGAGGCGGCGGCCATCCGGGCCCTCCGCTCCAGGTACTCGTCGACGCCGTTCGGCAGCATCCGCATCCGCTGGTCGCCGAGCAGCGCGTGCGTGACGTCCGTGGTCCGCTCGATGAAGAAGCGGTCGTGGCTGATGACGACCATGGAGCCGGGCCAGCCGTCGAGGAGGTCCTCCAGCTGGTTGAGCGTCTCGATGTCGAGGTCGTTGGTGGGCTCGTCCAGGAAGAGCACGTTGGGCTCGTCCATGAGCAGCCGGAGCAGCTGGAGCCGGCGCCGCTCGCCGCCCGACAGGTCGCCGACCGGGGTCCACTGCTTGTCCTTGCCGAAGCCGAACTGCTCGCAGAGCTGGCCGGCGCTCATCTCCCGGCCCTTGCCGAGGTCGACCCGCGAGCGGACCTGCTCGACGGCCTGGAGGACCCGGATGTCCGGGTCGAGCTCGACGACCTCCTGGGAGAGGTAGGCCAGTCGGACCGTCTTGCCGACCTTGATCACGCCGGACGCGGGCTGGACGTCGCCCTCCGAGGCGTACGCGTCGCGCATCGCGCGCAGCAGCGAGGTCTTGCCGGCGCCGTTGACGCCGAGCAGGCCGATCCGGTCGCCGGGGCCGAGCTGCCAGGTCAGGTTCTCCAGGAGCAGCTTGGGCCCGGCCTTGACGGTCACGCCCTCCAGCTCGAAGACGGTCCGGCCGAGGCGGGCGTTGGCGAACTTCATCAGCTCGCTCTTGTCCCGCGGGTCGGGGACGTCGGCGATCAGGGCGTTGGCGGCCTCGATCCGGTAGCGCGGCTTGGAGGTGCGGGCGGGGGCGCCGCGGCGCAGCCAGGCGAGCTCCTTGCGGGCCAGGTTCTGGCGCTTCTGCTCCTCGACGGCCTCGATCCGGGACCGCTCGGCGCGCGCGAAGACGTAGTCGGAGTAGCCGCCCTCGTACTCGTGGACGGCGCCGTTCTGGACGTCCCACATGCGGGTGCAGACCTGGTCGAGGAACCAGCGGTCGTGGGTGACGCAGACGAGTCCGGAGCGGCGCGCCTGGAGGTGCTTGGCGAGCCAGGCGATGCCCTCGACGTCGAGGTGGTTGGTGGGCTCGTCGAGGACGATCAGGTCGGGCGAGCCGAGCAGCAGCTTGGCGAGGGCGATCCGGCGGCGCTCGCCGCCGGAGAGCGGGCCGATGACGGTGTCCAGGCCGTTGGGGAAGCCGGGCAGGTCGAGTCCGCCGAAGAGTCCCTCGATGATGTCGCGGATGCGCGCGTCGCCGAGCCACTCGTGGTCGGCGCGGCCGGCGATGACCTCGTGCCGGATGGTGGCCTCGGGGTCGAGCGAGTCGTGCTGGGTGAGGACGGCGAGCTGGAGGCCGCCGGAGTGGGTGATCCGTCCGCCGTCCGGTTCCTCCAGCTTGGCGAGCATCCGGATCAGGGTGGTCTTGCCGTCCCCGTTGCGTCCGACGACGCCGATCCGGTCGCCCTCGCTGACGCCGAGGCTGACCCCGTCCAGAAGGGCCCGGGTGCCGTAGACCTTCGTGACGGACTCGATGGTGGCGAGGTTGACGGCCACGTGTGCTGCGCTCCAGGGTTCGAGGAATCGGGGCTCGGGCGGAGCCCCGATCCTCCCCAGCCTAGTGGGCCGCCTCGGCCGACCCGGCCGCCGAGCGGTTCGCCGGGGCGGGGCCCGCCCCGCTCGGAGCCGTCCGCGCCCCGCGGGACGAAGCCCCCGGCCGCCTCACCCGGCGAGGACCGCCGCCCCGGGCACCGGCCCGTGGGTGGCGTGCGCGGCCCGGCAGCTGCCGGAGGCGCGCAGCGCGGCGGCGACGGCCTCGGCCGCGTCGGCGTCCTTGGCCAGGAAGGCGCAGGTCGGTCCGGAACCGGAGACCAGGGCCCCGAGCGCGCCCGCCTCGGTGCCGGCCCGCAGGGTGTCGGCCAGGGCCGGCCGCAGGGAGAGCGCGGCGGGCTGGAGGTCGTTGGCGAGCGCCCCGGCGAGGGCGACGGCGTCACCGCCGGCGAGGGCGGCGAGCAGGGCGGGGTCGGCGTCGGGGGTGGGTACCTCGGTGGCGGCGGAGCCGGTGCCGGCCTCCTCGCGGAGGCGGTCGCACTCGCGGAAGACGGCGGGGGTGGAGAGGCCGCCGTCGGCGACCGCGAAGACCCAGTGGAAGGTCCCGGTGACGGGCAGCGCTTCGAGGATCTCGCCGCGGCCGCGGCCCAGGGCGACGCCGCCGGCCAGGGCGAACGGCACGTCCGAGCCGAGCTCCGCCGCCAGGTCGAGCAGCACGTCCGCAGGCGTGTCCAGGCCCCACAGGGCGTCGCAGGCGACCAGCGCCGCCGCACCGTCGGCGCTGCCGCCGGCCATGCCGCCGGCCACCGGGATGGCCTTGGCGATGTGCAGGTGGACGTCGGGCTCGGCGAGGCCGTGGTGGGCGGCGAGCAGCCGGGCGGCGCGGGCGGCGAGGTTGTTCCCGTCCAGCGGGACGGCGTCGGCGTCCGGACCGGTGCAGCCGAGCGTGACGCCCTGCCCGGGCTCGCCCGGGGTCGCCGTCACCTCGTCGCCGAGGGCGACTGCGAAGAAGACGTTGGCCAGGTCGTGGAAGCCGTCGGCGCGCAGTCCGCCGACTCCCAGCTGGACGTTGACCTTGGCGGGGACTCGTACCGTGACGCTCACTGAGGGCCCTTACTCCGGTTTGTGTTCGGCGATCGCGGCGAACTGCTCCACCGTCAGCATCTCGCCGCGCAGCTTGTGGTCGATCCCGGCGCCGGCGAGTGCCTGCTCGGCGGCGGCGGGGGAGCCTGCCCAGCCGGCGAGTGCGGCGCGCAGGGTCTTGCGGCGCTGGGCGAACGCGGCGTCGACGACCGCGAACACCTCGTCCCGGGTGGCGGTGGTGACGGGGGGCTCGTGGCGGATCAGCGAGACCAGCCCGGAGTCGACGTTGGGCGCGGGCCAGAACACGTTCCGCCCGATGGCCCCGGACCGCTTCACGTCGGCGTACCAGTTGGCCTTGACGGACGGCACGCCGTACACCTTGTTGCCCGGCTTGGCGGCGAGCCGGTCGGCGACCTCGCTCTGCACCATCACCAGCGTCCGTTCGATGCTGGGGAAGGTGGCGAGCATGTGCAGCAGCACCGGCACGGCCACGTTGTACGGGAGGTTGGCGACCAGCGCGGTCGGCGCGGGGCCGGGCAGCTCGGTGACCACCATGGCGTCGCTGAGGACCAGGTCGAAGGCGTCGGCCTTGCCGGGCATCCGGGCGGCGACGGTGTCCGGCAGGTGCCGGGCGAGCACCGGGTCGATCTCGACCGCGGTGACGTGCCGGGCGGCCTCCAGCAGGGCCAGGGTCAGCGACCCGAGCCCGGGCCCGACCTCGACCACCGCGTCCTCGGCGGTCACCCCCGCGGCCCGGACGATCCGCCGCACGGTGTTGCCGTCGATGACGAAGTTCTGCCCGCGCTGCTTGGTCGGCTTGACGCCGAACGCTTCCGCCAGGGCCCGGATGTCCGCGGCGCCGAGCAGATGGCTGTCAGGGGTGGGGTCGGTGGTGCTCACGCGCCAAGGATACGGGCGCGGAGGGTGCTCGGAGTTCGACGACCGCCGCGAGGTCGATCTCCACGGGGTACGGCGCCGGGGTCCGCAGCACGCCCTCGTGCTGCGCGACGGGCAGGTGGACGCCCTTCTCCTCGTCCCGGTGGAACTCGCGGACGATCGGCAGGTTGTCGACGCCGCGGCTCCCTCACTGCACTGATGCCGGTCAGCCCGGGAGTGCCCCGGGACTGCCCCCGGGAGTGCCGAACCGTTCCTCCGGAACCCGATGTTCGTTCGATCGGATCAGTACCCGAACGCCCGGGCCGTGTTCGCCGCGAGGGCCGTGGACAGCTCGTCCTCGTGCAGCCCCAGGGTGTCCGCCATCGACCGCACCGTGACCGGGATCAGGTACGGGGCGTTGGGGCGGCCGCGGTAGGGGTGCGGGGTGAGGAAGGGCGCGTCCGTCTCGACCAGGATCCGGTCGAGCGGGGTGGCGGCCAGCGCGTCGCGCAGCGGCTGGTTGGCCTTGAAGGTGACCGGTCCGGCGAACGACAGGTACCAGCCGTGCTCGGCGCAGACCTCGGCCATCCCGGCGTCGCCGGAGTAGCAGTGGAAGACGGTCCGCTCGGGGGCGCCCTCCGCCAGCAGGACGGCGATGACGTCCTCGTGCGCGTCCCGGTCGTGGATCACCAGGGCCTTGCCGTGGCGCTTGGCCATCTCGATGTGGCGGCGGAACGACTCCTTCTGGATCTCCACGCCCTCCGGCCCGGTACGGAAGTAGTCGAGGCCGGTCTCGCCGACCGCGACGACCTGCGGCAGCGCGGCGAGCGCGTCGATCTCGGCCAGCGCCGCGTCCAGGGCGGCGGCCCCTCCCGGGGCCCGCCGCTGACCGGACCAGCCGTCCGGGTCGCCGAGGAAGATCCGCGGCGCCTCGTTGGGGTGCAGCGCGACGGCCGCGTGCACCTGCTCGTACTGGGCCGCCAGCTCGGCGGCCCAGCGCGAGCCGGGCACGTCGCACCCGACCTGGACGACGGTGGTCACCCCGACCGAGGCGGCGCGCGCCAGGCCCTCGGCGGGGGTGCCCGACTGCATGTCGAGGTGCGTGTGCGAGTCGGCCACCGCCACCGCCAGCGGGGCCGGCAGCGGAGGCGGGGTCGACCGGTCGTCGTCCTTCTTCGGCATCAGTCGTCGTCCTTCTTCTCTGCCGCGAGGGCAGGCCTCAGGAGGCCGGCTTCTCTTCGAGCCGCGGGAACAGGATGTCGCCCTTGGTGACGGTCGAGCCGACGGGCAGCAGGCCCCATCGGGCGGCACCGACGACGTCCTGCTCCGCGAGCACGCCCAGGCCCTCGGCCGCGCCCAGCGAGAGCCAGAGCTTCTCGGCGGTGGCCGGCATCACCGGGTTGAGCAGCACGGCGGTGGCGCGCAGGGACTCGGCGGCGGTGTAGAGGATGGTGGCCAGGCGGGCCCGGCCCTCGGCCGACTCGTCCTTGGCGACCTTCCACGGTGCCTGCTCGGTGAGGTAGCCGTTGACCTGCTTGACGAACTCGAAGATCGCCGCGAGCCCGCCGGCGAAGTCCAGCTCCTCGCCGATCTTCCGGTCGGCGGTCCGCACCGCCGCCGCGAGGCCGTCCGCGACGGCCTGCTCGGCGTCGCCGTGGGCGGTCGCGGCCGGGAGCGCGCCGTCGTAGTACTTGCCGACCATCGCCGCCACCCGGGAGGCGAGGTTGCCGAAGTCGTTGGCCAGCTCGGAGGTGTACCGGGCGGCGAAGTCCTCCCAGGAGAACGAACCGTCGGTGCCGAACGGGATCGCCCGCAGGAAGTAGTAGCGGTACGCGTCGACGCCGAAGTGCGAGGTCAGGTCGGTCGGGGAGATGCCGGTCAGGTTGGACTTGGACATCTTCTCGCCGCCGACCATCAGCCAGCCGTTGGCGACGACCCGCTTGGGCAGCGGCAGCCCGGCGGCCATCAGCATCGCGGGCCAGATCACCGCGTGGAAGCGGAGGATGTCCTTGCCGACGAGGTGCACGGAGGCGGGCCACAGCTCGGCGAACCGCTCCGGGTCAGCACCGTAGCCGGCCGCGGTGATGTAGTTCTGCAGCGCGTCGACCCACACGTAGAGGACGTGCTTCTCGTCCCAGGGCAGCGGGACGCCCCAGTTGAAGGTGGAGCGGGAGATGGAGAGGTCCTGCAGGCCCTGCTCGACGAAGCGCAGCACCTCGTTGCGGGCCGTCTCGGGGGCGATGAAGCCGGGGTTCTCCGCGTAGAACTCCAGCAGCTTCGGGCCGTACGCGGAGAGGCGGAAGAAGTAGTTCTCCTCCTCCAGCCACTCGACCGGCTTCTTGTGGATCGGGCAGAGCTTCTCGTCCTCGGTCGCACCGTCGAGCAGCTCGGCGGGGAGCTTGTACTCCTCGCAGCCGACGCAGTACGGGCCGGAGTAGCCGCCCTTGTAGATCTCGCCCTTGTCGTACAGGTCCTGGACGAACTCCTGCACCCGGGCGGTGTGCCGCTCCTGGGTGGTGCGGATGAAGTCGTCGTTGGCGATCTCCAGGTGCTGCCAGAGCGGCTTCCACGCCTCCTCGACCAGCTTGTCGCACCACTCCTGCGGGGTGACGCCGTTGGCCTCGGCGGTGCGCAGGATCTTCTGACCGTGCTCGTCGGTGCCGGTCAGGTACCACACCTTCTCGCCCCGCTGGCGGTGCCAGCGGGTGAGGACGTCGCCCGCCACGGTGGTGTACGCGTGGCCGAGATGGGGGCGATCGTTCACGTAGTAGATCGGGGTGGTGACGTAGTACGCGGAGGTGGTGCCCCCGGTGCTGCTGGTGCTGTGGTCTGCAGTGGCCGCCATGGTCGGAAAGCTTAGTCGGGTGCGCGGACCGCCCTCGACCGGCCGCTCGGCGAGGGGCCTCGCCGCAGCCTCGGGCAGGACCCGTCCGAGGGGCCGGACCGCCCGCGCGACCGCCCGGCCACCACTGCCCGGCCCTCCGGCCGTTCAACCCTAGAACCCCGCGAGCCCCGCGAGCCCCGATAGCCCCGTAAGCCCGCGCGAGCCCCGAGAACCCATCGATCCCTTCGGTTCCTTCGCTCCCCGCGGCCTCGCGGCCGATCAGCCCCGCAGCCGCGCCCAGAACCGCGACCAGGCTCCTCCCGACGCGCCGGCACCCTCCGCCGCCCCGCGCGTCCGGACCGGCCGGGCGACGACCGGCCCGGCGGGCTCGGCGTGGTCGGGGTAGCCGGGGGCGTGCTGGCCGGTCCGCTCGGCGACGGCCACCCGGCCCTCGCGCATGATCCGCACGGTGTGGCCGCCGCAGCCCGGGCAGGTCGGCTTGAGCAGCGGCGACGGCACCCGGACACCGTTGGCGTGGTACTCGAACACGACGTGCCCGTCACGGGCCACGTGGTGCTCGATGTCGTACGCCTGCTCCCACCCGTACCCGCAGCTCAGGCACGCGAAGGAGTAGGCCTCCCGGACGGTCTCGACGGGAGTGTGCGGCCGGCCGGTCGGGCCGGGGCTGCTCGGGCCGGGGTCGCTCAGGGCGTTGCCGCCGCGGGGGCTACCGATCGTCTCGCTCATAGCCGTCTCCCAGCGCCCGCCGGACGCTCGCCCGGCTGGGTCTTTCCATCCCAGGAAATGCCCGGAACCTCCCCGCCGATGCCCGTCTTGTGAAGACTTGGAGGCGGGTTGGGAATCCCTATACGAAAGGGTGGTTCCTGCCCGAAAACCTCGACCGAAACTTCAGCTGGGTGGGCGTTTACCGGGGCCTTCTCTCCAAGGTACGCGCCGGTCCGTCCACCGGCACCCCCGCGCGGGACGGCCGGGGCGGCGCCGGGGCCCGGCCCGCCGCGGCGCACCGCCCCGGCCCCGCCCCGGGCCCCGGCGCAACCCCGGCAC
>NZ_JBHXDN010000017.1:77210-128981 GCF_042726075.1 Kitasatospora sp. NPDC127035
GGTGGGATGGTTTTTGTGTATATTACACAGCTCCTTGGTCGGCGCGGGCCCGTCCCCCGGCCCCCCGGGGGGGGAGGGCGGGGGCGGCGCGGGGGCCCGGCCCGCCGCGGCGCACCGCCCCGGCCCCGACCCGGGCCCCGGCTCAACCCCTGAACCAAGCCCCCGAACCAAGCCCCTGAACCAGGCTCCTGGTTCAGGCCCCGGCCGCCGCCGCGTTCTTCGCCGCCACCACGGCGTCGAACACGTCCCGCTTGGGCAGCGCCAGCTCGGCCGCGACCGCCGCGATCGCCTCCTTGCGCCGCTCGCCGGCCTCCTCCCGGACGGCCACCAGCCGGGCCAGCTCGGCCGGGGTCAGCTCCTGCGGCGCGGCCGGCGGGGCGCCGGCCACCACCACGGTGATCTCCCCCCGCACGCCCTCGGCCGCCCAGGCCGCCAGCTCGCCGATCGGCCCGCGCTTGACCTCCTCGTAGGTCTTGGTCAGCTCGCGGCAGACGGCCGCGGGCCGGTCGGCCCCGAACGCCTCGGCCATCGCGGCCAGCGCCTCGGCGATCCGGTGCGGGGCCTCGAAGAAGACCATCGTGCGCGGCTCGGCGGCGACGGTGGCGAGCTGCCGGGCCCGGTCCCCGGTCTTGCGGGGCAGGAAGCCCTCGAAGGTGAAGCGGTCCACCGGCAGGCCGGACAGCGCCAGCGCGGTGAGCACGGCGGACGGCCCGGGCACAGCGGTGACCTTGATGTCGGCGGTGACCGCGGCGGCGACCAGCCGGTAGCCGGGGTCGGACACCGACGGCATCCCGGCGTCGGTGACCAGCAGCACGCGGGCGCCGCCGAGCAGCGCCTCGACCAGCTCGGGGGTGCGGCCGACCTCGTTGCCCTCGAAGTAGGAGACGACCCGCCCGGCCGTGGTCACCCCGAGCGCCTGGGTGAGCCGGCGCAACCGCCGGGTGTCCTCGGCGGCGATCACGTCCGCGGTGGCCAGCTCGGTGAGCAGCCGGGGAGGGGCGTCAGAGACGTCGCCGATGGGGGTGCCTGCGAGAACGAGTACTCCTGTCACGGACCCCATCCTTCCAGCAACCGGCGCCCGGGCGCTTTTGGTGACGATTCGGGCAGCTTCGGAGGGAGCCGTCCCACGCTCACGGCACACCCCTACCATGTGGCTGGTGAATGGCGACACGGCGGCCCAGACGCCTACTGGTACAGACCACACCCCGCGAGGTGACGTCGGCGTGCCGGTCCTGACGGACCAGCCGTCGTCCGCCCTGCCGGGTCCGCGCGAGGCCGCCCCGGGGGACGACCCCGGCCCCGGCCCCGTCTCCGACCGCGTTCGGGGCCACGCCGAGGGCCCCGAGCCGTTGGCCGGCACCGGCACGAGCACCGTCACGAGCACCGCCGGCGACGCCGAGGCCGACGGCGCCCGGGAACCGCGCCCGGCCTGGCTGCGCGGTCTCGCCCGGTTCGGCTACACCCCGGCGCTCAAGGCCCCGCAGGCCGAGCGCCTGGCGCCGCCGATGCCCGACGGCCGGGGCGTGACGCCGAAGCGGGTCCCCCCTTCGCCGCTCCTGCTCCGCCTGGGCATATCCCTGCCGGCGCCGCTCTGGTCCTGGCTCTGTCGCTGGGCGGGCTGGCTCGGCCCGCTCGCGGTGGCCCTGTTCGCCGGACTGCTCCGGTTCACCGGCCTCGGGCAGCCGAACGCGATCATCTTCGACGAGACGTACTACGCCAAGGACGCCTACGCGCTCTGGCACGGCGGCTACGAGATCAGCTGGCCGGAGGGCGCCAACGACAAGATCATGGCGGGCGCCGGGGTCCCGTACCAGTCGAACCCCTCATACGTGGTGCATCCGCCGGTCGGCAAGTGGATCATCGGGGCCGGCGAGCAGCTGTTCGGGATGAACCCCTTCGGCTGGCGGTTCGCGGTGGCCCTGCTCGGCACCCTCTCGGTGCTGATGGTGGCCCGGATCGCCCGCCGGCTCTTCCGCTCCACCCTGCTGGGCTGCGTGGCCGGGCTGCTGCTCGCGGTGGACGGCCTGCACTTCGTGCTCAGCCGGTCCGCCCTGCTGGACCTGGTGGTGATGTTCTGGATCCTCGCCGCCTTCGGCTGCCTGCTGCTGGACCGCGACCGCACCAGGGCCCGGATCGCCGCCCGGATCGGCGACGGCCCGGACACGGGGCTCGCCCACCGGCTCAACCTGGGCTGGCGCCCGTACCGGATCGCGGCCGGCGTCTGTGTGGGCCTGACCTGCGCGACCAAGTGGAGCGGCCTGTACGTGGCGGCGGCCTTCGGCCTGCTGACGGTGCTGTGGGACGTGGGCTCGCGCCGGCTGGCCGGCGCGAGCCGCCCGTACCTGTGGACGCTGGTGCGCGACGCGGTGCCCGCCTTCGTCTCGATCGTGGGCACCTCGGTGGTCGTCTACATCACCTCCTGGTGGGGCTGGTTCGCCAGCAGCACCGTCCCCAACCAGGGCGGCTACGGGCGGGACTGGGCGGTCGGCCGGTCCACCGACTTCCCCTGGATCCCGGAGGGCCTGCGCGCGCTCTGGCACTACCACTCGACGGTCTACGACTTCCACACCCACCTGAGCGACCCGCACACCTACCAGTCGAACCCGTGGAGCTGGCTGGTGGTGGGCCGGCCGGTCTCGTTCTTCTACGAGTCGCCGAAGCAGGGCCAGGCCGGGTGCACGGTCAGCGAGTGCGCCCGCGAGGTGCTGGGCATCGGCACCCCGCTGCTCTGGTGGACCGGCGCCGTCGCCCTGGTCTACTGCCTCTGGCGCTGGGCGGTCCGCCGCGACTGGCGGGCCGGCGCCGTGCTCTGCGGCCTGGCGGCCGGCTACCTCCCCTGGTTCGTCTACCAGCAGCGGACCATCTTCCTGTTCTACGCGGTCTGCTTCGTGCCGTTCCTGGTGCTCGCGGTGACCATGCTGATCGGTGCGATGATCGGGCCCGCGGGAGCCTCCCGGGACCGCCGGATCATCGGCTCGGCCGGTGCCGGTCTGCTCGTCCTGCTGATCATGTGGAACTTTCTCTTCTTCTACCCCCTGTATACGGGCGAGACGATTCCGATGGACGACTGGCGACAGCGGATGTGGTTCAACAGCTGGATCTGACGGACCCCGGGCGCGGGGCGGGGAGGGTACCGGAGCGGTGTGCGACACGTACCAGATCCGTCACAAGACCCGGGCGTTTCGTCGGCGCACGGAGTTCGGCTGCCTAGGCTGGGCACCGAACGCGCATCCGGCCACCTCCGGCTGCGGCCCGATCGCCCGACCCTTGGGGGAGCAGCACCATGCGCAGTGGCGCGAAGACCGGCATCATCACCGGCGTGGCCGTCGCCATGCTGGCGGCGGGCGGCTACGGGGCGTACAGCCTCGTCGGCGGCTCGGGCGACTCGGACGAGGCACCCGCCAAGAAGCCGCGCACGGTGGTCGCCGAGCCCCCGAGCGCCGAGCAGGCGGCGGCCGGCGCCAAGGACTTCCTGGCGGCCTGGGCGGCGGGCGACCTCGCCAAGGCGGCCTCGCTGACCGACGACCCGGCGACCGCGACCACGGCGCTGACCGCCTTCCGGGACCAGGTGAAGCCGAGCGGGCTGACCCTCGCGCCGGCCGGCCCGGCCACCCCGGCGGCCTTCGCCTCGGCGACCGGCACCCCCTCTCCGGCGAAGCCGTCGGCCCCCGCCGCCTCCGGCACGGCCGCGCCGACCGCCGCCGCCACCGACACGCCGTCGGCGGCGGCGACGCCCGGGCCGACCGGCGTGCTGATGGGCTTCAAGGCCCGCGCCGAGTTCGAGGGCACCAACCGGGTCTGGGACTACAACGGCTTCCTCAACGTCGTGAAGATGAGCGACGACACCCCGGCCGTGCACTGGGCGCCGACGGTCCTGCACCCGCACCTGGCCCCCGGCGAGGTGATCGCCACCCAGCCGGTCCTCGCCCCGCCCGGCAACGTCGTGGACCGCAACAACAAGGCGCTGAACAGCCCCTCGATCACCGCGTCGCTGGTCACCGAGGCGCAGACGAAGGTCCAGAAGCTCCTCGCGGAGCAGAACAAGGACCAGAGCGACGCGGGCAGCGGCGTGGTGATCACCAACCCCGCCGACCCGAACAGCGCCGTGGACCGGCTGTTCACCATCGTCGAGCCCAAGCCCGCCAAGCCGTTCAAGCTGACCGTCGACGCCACCCTGCAGGCGGCGGCCGAGAAGGCGATGACCGACCTCGGGGGCAAGAAGGGCTCGATCATCGCCATCGAGCCGAGCACCGGCCAGATCCTGGCCTTCGCCAACGCGCCCGTGACCGGTCAGAACCGGGCCTTCCAGGGTCAGCTCGCCCCGGGTTCCACGATGAAGATCGTCACCTCGGCCGCGCTGCTGGAGGCCGGGGTCAACCCGGACACCGTGGTGGCCTGCCCGGCGAAGAGCAGCAACCCGCAGGCGATCCCGAACTCGTTCAAGGAGGTGTACCCGAACAACACCCTCCAGCAGGACTTCATGATCTCCTGCAACACCGCCTTCATCGACCAGGGCCTGGCCAGCCTCAAGCCGGGTGCGCTGACCACCACCGCCAAGGACGTCTTCGGCCTCGGCCTGAACTGGCAGACCGGCCTGCGCAGCAGTGACGCCCAGGTGCCGGACGCCGGCACCAACAAGGACGAGCAGGCCATGCAGTCGATCGGCCAGGGCAAGGTCCAGATGAACCCGCTGGCCATCGCCTCGGTGGCCGCCACCGTGCAGAGCGGCACGTTCAAGCAGCCGATCCTGGTCGCCGAGCTGCCGCAGCAGAAGGCCGCGCGCGACCTCTCCCCCGACGCCGCCGCGAAGCTGAAGGCCATGATGGCGGCCACCGCCAAGGACGGCACCGCCAAGGACGTGATGGCCGGGATCTCGGACAACGCCGGTGCCAAGACCGGCTCCGCCGAGGCGACCGGCATCACCACCACCAACAGCTGGTTCACCGCCTTCCGGGGCAACATCGCCGTCGCCGCCGAGGTCGAGGGCGGCGGTCACGGTGTGGACGCGGCCGGACCGGCCGTCGCCTCCGTCATCAAGGCGGCCGGCAACCGCTGAGCCGCGCACCGCAGCCGCACCGCAGCCGCACCGCAGCCGCTCCGCACCCGCCCTCCCCGGACCCGCCCGTCCCGCCCGCGCCCCGGAGGCCCGACCGGCCCCGGGGCTCCGGCGTCTCAGCGCCCCGGGAGGGCGGGTTCCGGCCGGGCCAGCAGGCAGCCGACCGGGCGGGGCGGCCGGGCGGTCCACCGCCGGGCCGCCAGCCGGGGCCAGATCATGAGCACCACCGGCAGCGCCAGGTACCCGAACCGTCCGGCCGGGGCCAGCATGAACGCGATCGCCAGCCCGGCGGCCAGCAGGTCGGCGGCGGCGATCGCGGAGACCGGCGGACGGGCCAGCAGCCAGATCGCCACACCGAGCCCGCCCACCGTCAGCAGGACCAGCGAGGCGGTGTGCCCGGTCGGCCCGAACCCGGCCAGCACCTTGCCGGGCAGCGGGCTGCCCGCCGGTGTCTGGATCGCGGTCAGCCCGAGCGGGAACCGCACCACCTGCTCGCGCAGCGCGTCCGCCCGGACCAGCGCGATCGGGGCCATGACGACCAGGCCGGCGCCGAGGGCGGTGAGCCCGGCCTTGCCGGCCGGCCGCCGCCCGTAGAGCCGCCAGAGCAGCAGGACGGCCACCGGCAGCGCCGGCCAGACGGTCCACTTGAGGGTGCCGGCGAGCGCCAGCACCAGTCCGGCGGGGACGGTGCGGTCACGCTCGGCCAGGGCCATGGCCAGGCAGCAGAGCCCGATCAACGGCAGGTCCACGCCGCCGCCGACCAGCGCCAGGGCGATCAGCGGCGAGGCGGTGAGCACGGTCAGCGGCAGCAGCGGCGCACGGTCCCGGGACGGCCGCAGCAGCCGCCAGCCCGCCACCAGGCAGGCCACGAAGGCCAGCGCGAACCAGATCCGGGCGTCCCCGGCCAGCCGCGCCACCGCGTTGCCGTCGCCGAGCACCGCGCGCGGCACCCCGAACACCGCCATCCCCGGCAGGTACGGGTTGTAGTCGGTGACCGTCACCGGGTCCGGCAGGTACGGGCTGCCGGTGGTGAACAGCAGGTGCGCCGAGCGTTCGACCACCATCACCTCGGACTGGTGGCGGCCCTGGAGGCCGAGCACGGCCAGCGGCACCAGGACGGCGCCGAGCAGGGCGACCGCGGCTGCGCTCCGGGCGGCGACGCGGCGCGGGAGGGCCAGGCAGAACAGCCCGGCGAGGAGGTAGGAGGGGGCGGCGACGGCGCCCCAGAGCCTCTGGTTGGGCAGGTCGGAGACGACCGGGAAGGCGGCGGCCCAGCCGGCCGCGACCAGACAGCCGAGCAGTTGGACGCCCCGGTGCCCGGCGAGCCGGGCCGGATTCAGCCGATCGAGCGGGACCGGCGGACCGCTCTCGCCGCGCTGGTGGGGGAACGGACGACGGGGCGGACGGCCCCGCAGCCGGGCGGGTCTGGCCGGGGGGACGTCGGGGCCGGGCGGGTCCGGGGTCCCGCCCCGACCGGTGAAGCGGCCGCGCGGGCGGGAGTAGCCGGGCGTGCGGGTGCTCACCATGGTGGAAGGTTAGGGCCGGGGGCTGCGCCCTGTCGCCATGTCTGCGCCGCGAGTATCCGCAGGTGCGAACGGGGCCGTCCGGGGGACGGAACCCCCGGACGGCCCGGTTCTCTGCTCAAGGGACTCAGCCGGCGTTCGTGTCGGTCGGCTGCCCCGGACCGGCCGGCCGCCCGGCCCGCTCCAGCTTGGAGTGCTTGATGCTGTAGCCGAAGTACACGACGACCGCGACGACCAGGGCGATCGCACCGGCCCGGAAGGTGTCCGCGTGCAGGCCGGTGATCAGGTAGACGCAGAAGCCGATGCTGATCAGCGGGACGACCGGGTAGCCGGGCACCCGGAAACCGCGCGGCAGGTCGGGCTGGGTGCGGCGCAGGATGATCACGCCGATCGAGACCACCGAGAAGGCGATCAGGGTGCCGAGGCTGGTGATGTCGGCCAGGACGTTGAGCGGGATGAAGGCGGCCAGCGCACCGACGCCGATACCGACCACGATGGTGTTCCAGACCGGGGTGCCGGTCCGCGGCGAGAGCTGGGCGAAGCGCTTGGGGAGCATCCCGTCGCGGCCCATCGAGTACAGGATGCGGGTCTGGCCGTAGATCACCACGAGGGTGATCGAGAAGATCGAGATGATCGCGCCGAACGCGAAGACCATCGCGGGCCAGCTCTGGCCGGTGATGTCCTGGAGGATCTGGGCGAGGCCGGCCTCCTGGCCGTCGAACTTCTCCCAGGGCTGGGCACCGATGCCGGCGACGGCCACCAGGATGTACAGGACGGTGACCACGACCAGCGAGATGATGATCGCCATCGGCAGGGTGCGGCGCGGGTTCTTGACCTCCTCACCGGCGGTGGACACGGCGTCCAGCCCGATGAAGGAGAAGAAGATGCTGGAGGCCGCGACCTGCACGCCGCCGATGCCCAGCGGCATGAACGGGGTCAGGTTGCCGGAGTGGAAGCCGGTCAGCGCGACGCCGATGAAGAGCAGCAGGATGAGGATCTTGATGCCCACCATGGCCGCGTTGACCTTCACCGACTCGCTGACGCCGCGGATCAGCAGGAAGCACACCATGGCGACCAGCAGCAGCGCGGGCAGGTTGAACCAGTGCCCGTTCCCGGGCGCGCCGGAGAGCGCCTCCGGGATCTGGAACCCGAAGGCCAGGTCGAAGAACTTGTTCAGGTACTCGGCCCAGCTGACCGCGATCGCGGAGGCCGAGACCCCGTACTCCATCAGCAGGCAGATGCCGACGCCGAACGCGACGCCCTCGCCGAGGGTGGCGTAGGCGTACGAGTAGGAGGACCCGGAGACCGGGATGGCGGAGGCCATCTCGGCGTAGCAGAGCGCGGTGAGGCCGGCGGTGACGGCGGCGATCACGAAGGAGAGGATCACGGCCGGGCCGGCCGAGGGCACCGCCGTGCTGAGCACGAAGAAGATGCCGGTGCCGATGGTGGCGCCGATGCCGATGGCGGACAGCTGCCAGAGCCCGATCGAGCGTCGCAGGTGGATGCCGGAGCGTCCGCCCTCCTCGGGCGCACCGGCGGGCGGGCCGTCGCGGCCTTCGCTCTCGGCGATCAGGGTGGAGACGGGCTTGCGCCTCATGAGGCGCGCGCCGAGGGTGTTGCTGGCCAAAACGAGGGTCCTTCTAGGCGAGGGAGGGTGTCCCAGGGAGGGTGTCCTAGCGGCCGGTCACTCGACGCGCCGTGGGGTGCCATCGGGGACCAACCGAACAAAGATGGGACAGGACCGCGCGAAAGCACCAGTGTCGCAAACGAACAGTCCCGCGGCGCGCATTGTACGAACCGTCGCATCCACCTACACAAACCGGACACTTCGCAAACGGCGGATCTGCCATCGAGCAGATAAAGCAGCAGGTCAACCCGGTGGACGCGGGGCCGACACGGGGAGGTGAGGGCCTCATCCGGCGAGCACCGCCTGCATCACCGCGCGGGCGACCGGCGCCGCGAGCCCGCCACCCGTGACGTCCGTGGCGTCACTGTCCGCGATCACCACGGCGACCGCCACCGGCGGTACCCCGCCGGAACCGGCCGGCTTGGCCCAGGAGACGAACCAGGCGTACGGCGTCCCGCTGTTGTCCGGCCCGTGCTGGGCGGTGCCGGTCTTGCCGCCGACCACCGCGCCGTCGATCCGGGCGTTCCGTCCGGTGCCGTTCTCCACCACGTCCGTCATCAGCCGCTGCACCTGCCCGGCCGTTCCCGGGCTCATCGCCTGCCGGTACACGGACGGCTTCATCAGCTGGACGGCGGTGCCGTCGCTCTTCGTCAGCTTCTCGACGAGCTGGGGACTCATCACGGTGCCGTTGTTGGCCACCCCCGCGGCGACCATCGCCATCACCAGCGGGGTGGCGGCGGTGTCGAACTGGCCGATCGAGGAGAGCGCCAGCTGCGACGCGTTCATCCGGGTGTCGAAGTTCGAGCGGGCCGCCCGCACCGGGGTGTCCAGCCCGGCGTCGTTGAAGCCGAAGGCCTCCGCCATCGCCGTCATCCGCTCCAGCCCGACCTGCACACCGAGGTGGCCCAGCACGCTGTTGCAGCTGCGGACCATCGCCGCGTCCAGCGACTGCCCGGGCTCGTCGCAGGCCCGGGTGTCGTTGACCAGCGGCGTGGTGGTGCCCGGCATGACGTACGGGAAGGGCGCGTCGGTGGGCGCGTCGATGTCGGTGACCACGCCGCTCTCCAGCGCCGCGGCCGCGGTCACCACCTTGAACGTCGAGCCGGGCGGGTAGGTCTGCCGCAGCGCCCGGTTGAGCATCGGCTGGTCGGCGTCGGCCTGCAGTCGGTTCCAGGCCTCCTGGTCGTCGGCCGAGGTGCCGGCGAAGCTCCCCGGGTCGTACGACGGCGTGGAGGCCAGCGCCAGGATCCGCCCGGTGGCGGGCTCGATCGCGGCGACCGCGCCCTTCTGCCGGCCCAGCCCCCGCATCGCGGCCTGCTGGGCGGCCCGGTCGACGGTGGTGTGGACGTCCCCGCCGGGGTTCTGCCGGCGCGCCACCGCGTCCCAGACCGCCCAGCTCGCCAGCCGGAGGTCGGTGCCGGAGAGCAGCTCGTCCTCGGTCCCCTCCAGCTGGGTGTTGCCGTAGGTCTGCGAGGAGTAGCCGGTGACCGCCGCGTACAGCGGACCGTCGGTGTAGGTGCGCTTGTAGTCGTAGCGCCCGCCGGTGGGCTCGGAACCGGTGACGGTGTCGGCGCCGACGCGGATGTCGCCGCGCGGCTGGGAGTAGCGCTCGATGGTGAGCCGCTGGTTGGCGCTGTTGTGGTTCAGTTCCCCGGCCCGGAACACCTGCACCCTGGTGGCCTGGGCGCAGAGCACCACGATCAGCAGCAGGCAGAACGTGCCGGCCCGGCGGCCGGTGACGGAGATCCCCGGCAGGCCCTGCGGCCCGTCCCCCGGCCGTCCTCCCCCCGGCCGGTCGCCGGCGGGCCCCCCGCCGCCGGCGCGGTCGCGCGCCATCAGGCCTCCCCGGGGGCGGGCCGCCGGGCGATGTCGCTCATCCGCACCAGCAGCGCGACGATGATCCAGTTGGTGACGACCGAGGAGCCGCCCTGGGCGACGAACGGCAGGGTCATCCCGGTCAGCGGGATCAGGTCGAGCACCCCGCCCGCCACCACGAACACCTGGAGGCCGACGATCGCCGCCAGCCCGATCGCCAGCAGCCTCCCGAACGGGTCCCGCAGCGCGATCCCGGTCCGGAACCCGCGCGAGACCAGCAGCGCGTAGAGCAGGAAGAGCGCGACCAGCCCGGTCAGCCCGAGTTCCTCGCCGATGGTCGCGAGGATGAAGTCGGACTTGGCGGCGAAGCCGATCAGCGCCGAGTGGCCGTTGCCCAGCCCGGCACCGAGCTCCCCGCCCCAGGCGAAGGCGAACAGCGACTGGGCGATCTGGTTGGCCCCCCGCCCGGCGGCGATCGATCCGAGCGGGTCCAGCCAGTCGTTGACCCGGCTGTGCACGTGGGGCGAGAGCAGGCCCACCCCGACCGCGGCGATCCCCGCCAGGAAGAGCCCGATGGCGATCCAGCCGGTCCGCGCGGTCGCCACGTACAGCATCACCACGAAGAGGCCGAAGAAGAGCAGCGAGGTGCCGAGGTCGGTCTCCAGCACCAGCACGCCGACGAACGCCGCCCAGATCACCAGGACCGGCGCGAGCACCCGTCCGCGCGGTAACTGGAACCGCCAGACCCGCCGCCCGGTGAGCGCCAGCGCGTCCCGGTGCACCGCCAGGTAGGCGGCGAAGAAGACCGCCAGCAGGATCTTCGCGAACTCGCCCGGCTGGAAGGAGAGCGGCCCCAGGGTGATCCAGATCCGCGAGCCGTACACCGGGGGGAAGAAGATCGGCAGCACCAGCAGGACGAGCGCCGCCAGCGCCCCGATGTACGCGTAGCGCTGAAGCCGCTTGTGGTCCCGCAGCAGGAACAGCACCAGGATGAACAGGCCCACCCCGAGCGTGGACCAGAGCAGCTGGGTGGGCGCCGCGTCACCCGGGGTGGAACGGTCCAGCCGGTAGATGACGACCAGTCCGATGCCGTTCAGCAGCACCCCGATCGGCAGCGGGAGCGGATCCGCGTACGGCGCCTTCCAGCGGACCGCGGCGTGCGCCAGCAGGGCGAGCACGCCGAGCGCGGCCCCGTACTCGCCCGCGTCGGCGGGCACCGTGCCGTCGATGTTGAGGCCGACTTCGGCGTACCCGAGGACGGCGGTCAGCACCGCGGCCAGGACCAGCGCGAGTTCGGTGTTGCGCCGGGTCCGCACCGTCCGGCGCGGCCGGCGGGCGGTTGTCGTCACGGCGGAGGGTGTCGCCACGGACCGTCCTGGGTGTCGATCTGCGGGAGTTCCTGCTGCGGGTCGGCCCGGCGCGGGACGCCCGGGTCCCGGGCTCCGGACCGCCGGGAGGTGACGATCGGGGCGGACGGGCGGCGGGCCCGTCCGCCCCGACGTGAGCGGCTGGTCAGGTGGGGGCCGGCCGGCCCCGTGCGCCGAGGGCTCAGGCGGGAGCCGGTGCGGCGTTCGCCCGGGCGGCCTCGACGGTCGCCTTCAGCTCGGCCTCGGCGGCCGACGAGAGCGAGGTCTGGATGATCTTCCCGCCGTACTGGGCCAGCTCGGGCACGACCTTGTCCGCGGTCGCCTTGCGGACCAGCAGGAACACCGCGGCGGTGCCCGGCTGGAGGTGCTCGCCGACCTGGCGCATGAAGTCGTCGTCCACCCCGATGTCGGTGGAGGCCCCGACCGCGGCACCGGCCGCGCCGCCGACGGCCGCGCCGAGGAACGGCATGAAGAACAGCAGACCGATCACCCCGCCCCAGAGCGCGCCCGACGCGGCGCCCGCCCCGGTGGTGCTCACCTGTTGGTGCAGCTTGATCCTGCCGTCCTCGCGGCGCTCGACGACGACCGCGTCCTCCAGCTCGATCAGCTTCTGCGTCTGCAGCCCGACCGCCGCGTTGCGCACCGCCTTGGCGGTGGCCAGATCCGGATAGGCGATCGCGAAGAGGTTGCTCACGTGCGGGTCCTTCCCTCAGTCGGACGTTCCGGCCGGGCCCGGGCGCCGGTGCGGCGGCCCCCGCGGCCCGCTCGTCACCCTAACGAGCGCTATCCATATTTATCGGTTCATCCGTCCGGTGTGTCCCGGATTGCCCGCCAAGCCCGCCCGGTATCCGTGCGACCGGCGCACGACCGGGCGCCCCCGCCCCGATCCCCCACCGGCGCCCACGAGTTCGCGCCGGTGTCCGGCGGTTCGCGCACCGGACCGTGTTGGCCACGGGGAACTGATGATCCCTAGGATCGACGGGTGACTACCGGACGACGACCGAAGGCCAGGCTCGGCAGCCTGCTGGCCGCCCTGGCGATAACGGGCGGGGCGCTGCTCAGTGGCCTGCCCGCCCATGCCGACGAACCATCAGCCGGCTCCGCCGGCAAGGAAGCACCCCGGGTCGACCTCGTCCTGGATGTCAGCGGCTCCATGCGGGAAGCCGACATCCAGGGCAAGAGCCGCATCGCGGTGGCCCAGCAGTCGCTGAACGAGGTGATCGACGCCCTGCCCGCCGAAACCGACTTCGGCATCCGCACCCTCGGCGCCAACTACCCCGGCAACGACAAGGCGCAGGGCTGCCTGGACACCAAGCAGCTCTTCCCCGTCGGCAAGACCAACAAGACCGAGGCCAAGACGGCCGTCGCCACCCTGCGGCCCACCGGCTGGACCCCGATCGGCCTGGCCCTGCGCGGCGCGGCCGAGGACCTCGGCAAGGGCGAGACCACCCGCCGGGTGGTGCTGATCACCGACGGCGAGGACTCCTGCGCCCCGCCCGACCCGTGCGACGTCGCCCGCGAACTCGCCGCCCAGGGCATCCACCTGGTGATCGACACGCTCGGCCTGGCCCACGACGACAAGACCCGTCAGCAGCTGCTCTGCATCGCCAACGCCACCGGCGGCACCTACACCGACGTACGCACCCAGGAGCAGCTCACCGAGAAGGTGAAGCAACTCGTCGACCGCTCCAACGACACCTACACGGTGGCCCCGGTGAAGACCACCGGCACCGACAAGTGCGAGTCGGCGCCGGTCCTCGCCCCCGGCGTCTACAGCGACCGCGAGAAGTTCTCCGAGCACCGCACCTACCGCGTCCCGGTCAAGGCCGGCCAGGAGCTGCGCGCCTCCGTCAGCGTCGCCCTGGACCGCCCGGTGGCCCGCGACTACGGGGTCCTGCTCCAGGCCACCAGCACCACCGGCCAGGAGCTGGTCCGCGGCACCGACGCCGGAAGCGGCCGGACCGACGTGATCTCCACCGGCCTGCGCTGGTCCACCGACGACTCCAAGGGCTACGCCACCGCGACCCCGTCCGCCTCGGCGAGCGGCAAGCCGGAGACCACCGTCTGCCTGGTGATCTCCAACTCGCTGGCCGCACAGCCCGGCATCGCGGCCGACCCCGGCCTGCCGCTGGAGCTGACGGTCGACCTGACCGCCGCCTCGCCCTCCCCGGACGGCCCCGCGATGGGCCTCGGCCGCGGCTGGATCCTGCTGCTCGTGCTCACCCTGGCCGGCCTGCTGACCGGCCTGTTGTTCGGTTGGATCGCCCGCTGGCGGATCGCTGTCTGGCAGGAGAACTGACCATGACCCACTCGACGATCCGCGCCTCCCTGCGCGGCGCGGTGGCCGCGCTGGCCCTGCTCCCCGCACTCACCCTCGCGGCCCCGGCCGCCTCCGCCGCCTCGCCCTCCCCGAGCGCGAGCGGCACCCCGGCCCCGGCCAACAAGGCCGGCACCTCCTTCCTGACCGCCGTCAACCTGGCCCCCGGCCAGGACGCCGCCGTCGCCGCCTCCACCGGCGACTACCTGTACTGGGCGTTCGGCGCCTCCGAGGGCCAGACCCCGACGGTCGGCCTGTCGGTCACCCTGCCCCCGTCCGCGGACCGGCACGGCCCGCAGACCTGGAGCGTCGAGGTGTTCGACGGGCTGCGCCGCCGCCAGTCCTGCACCGCCGGCACCCAGGTCTCGACCGCCGAGCAGGCCACCGCCTCGCTCGCGCTGAGCTGCACCCTGCGCGAGGTCCGCTCCTGGGCCGAGCCCTGGTCCGGCGACCCGCTGCCCGGCACCTACTACGTGCGGCTCTCGGTCGCCGACGCCCCGCAGCCCGACCTCGGCCTGGCCGCCTCGGTCAAGCTGCACGTGGCGGCCAAGGGCGACGCCGACAACGCCCAGCCCGAGGGCGGCGAGCTCAAGGCCCCGCTGGTCCCGCCGGCCGGCGGCGGCGCCGCGACCGTCAAGGCGGCGGCGCCCGAGGAGCCCGAGGACCACTGGTACACCGGCTGGTTCTCCGGCTGGAACAGCCGCTGGTTCTGGACCCTGGCCGGCGGCATCCTCGCCGCTCTGGCCGGTGTCGCCGGCTACACCCTCACCCGGCACCCGCGCGGCCGTCGCCCGGCCCGCTACGGCTCGGTGCCGCCGCAGTCCGGCGCACCGCAGCCGGGCCCGTACGCCGGCTCCGGCCAGCCCTGACCGACCCCGCCCCGAGGGCCGGCCGAGCACCCGCTCGGCCGGCCCTCGGCCGTCTCGCCGTCCCCTCCGGGCCGTCCTACGCTCGGACCATGACCCCGCGACCGGACGGCAGGATCGTGGTCGGCGTGGACGGCTCCCGGCTCTCCCTTGCCGCCGTCCGCTGGGCCGCCCGGCTGGCGGGCTTCACCGGCGGCCCGCTGGAGGCGGTCACCGTCTGGGAGTTCCCCCTGCGGCAGGACGAGCACGGTCTGGTCCCGCCCGCGCTGGACGGGTTCGAGTCCGAGCGCCGCGCCGCCCGGATCCTCGACGAGTCCCTCTCCGCCGCCCTCTCCCCCACCGCCCCGGCCGTCCTGCGCCACCTCAAGGCCGGCCCGCCGGGCCCCGCCCTGACCGCCGCCGCCGAGGGCGCCGCCGTGCTCGTCCTCGGCAGCCGCGGCCGCACCGCACCGCCCGGCGCCCCGCTCGGCACCACCAGCCACTACTGCGTCCACCACGCGCGCTGCACCGTGGTCGTCGTGAAGGAGTGACCGCCGGCGAGCCGTGCCGCGCGGCGGCTGTCCGCAGCGGTGCGCCGCCGGGCCGGGCACCGGCGTCCCGCCCGGCCCCGGGGTGACCGGCACTCAGCAGGCCGGGTCCGGCGTCACCCTGACCGCACGACCGGGGCCGGCGCCGCCCGCACAACGCGAAATCCCGCCCGGTGGAGTCCACCGGGCGGGATTTCGTGAACCGGTCGGAACCGGTCCGTTGGGTGGGCCGTTCACGAGTAGGGATGACCTGCAGCGATGCACATCTCCAGCGCGGCCGCTCCCATGCCTGGAAAGATCACTTCCCAACTTGTCATAGTCGCGACAATATTCGCAGTTCCTGGTGGCAGAGGTGGATAGCGATTCCGAAAGACCGAAACAGGTCGGCGGCGCCCCTTCGGCAGAGGAATGGCCCCAACCCACGACGGGGAGAAGGCGGGCAAGGCTAAACCGCGATCGCGATTTGACTAGCGGCGCGATACCCGCGTGCGCCTGTGTGCAGCCTCCGCGTGCGGCCTCTCAGCTTGTTGAGCGGGTCCAGTGTGACCCGATCCACATCGGTTCCGCATGGCGCGGGCTCGGGTTGCTCCGCCCACGAGTCCGAGGGGGCTTGGCAGGCTGGACTGCCTGAACGGCGAGCCGCGGATTGCGCTCGGCACGGAGTAGCAGCCCCCGGGCATAGGTCACATCACGTACGGCCTTGCTGTGCTTCCGCAGGGCCGCATCAAGGTCGCGCCGGCGCTTGAATTCCTTCACCCCGCTCGTGCAACGCTCCTCAGCTCTGAGCCTGGTCACGATCTGGGCGGTGTACTTCTCGGCCTCGATATGCCGGGCCAGGGAGATGAAGGCCTTCTGAGCAGCGACATTGCGCTGATATGTCTTCGCGGCGCGCTCCTCGGCCTGGCGGATCCGTTGACGGCCAGCCTTGCTGAGGAAGCTGTCTGGCATATGCACAGTTGGGGTCCCCTCCCTCTGGTCAACGGCCAGACCGTATCGGAGGAAGCGGCTCACCGATAGCAAGTTCGAGCAGCGGAGTCACAGTTGATCAACTTCGATCTCTCGGCAGTTGGACGCGCGCGATCGGCGTGTACTGCGAGGGGCCGACTGCCAAGCCCCAACGATCGGTTCTTTCATACTCGGCTGTCCATGCTTCCGGTGGCCCCATGGCCAACAACACGCCCGCCTTCAACGTGCTGTTGGTCGTTAGCCTCACTCCGGGTCCATCTCCTTGCGCGTCAACCTGATGAAGGTGGATCGGGCAGACCGCACCCTGCGATTGTTCATCCCGCTCCCGGCCCGGCGGATGGCTGGCATCCAGGTTCAGCGCTTTACTCGGCTCCGGATGGCGAGGGCCGCGAGGCCGAGCAAGACGGGTTCGCCGATGCGGGAGGCCATCTCGGTGATGGTTCCGGGCAGGGTGAGGTTCTGCCCGCTGGAGCGGAACACGACGGAGTTGACGACAACGAGAGCGGCCTTCTCTGCTCGCGCGCCGGCGAGACGCTGATTCCAAGGCAGGGTGAGAGTGGGGTCTGGGGTCTTCGTTGTGGTCTGGAGGGAGCCACCTCCATAGCTTCCAGTGGTCTGCGGATCAGGGGTGTTGTTGGGTAGGCCAAAGGCCATCAGCAGGAGCAAAGTGGCAACCATCGCCGTGAGCAACCAAGCGAGGGCGCGGGATGCGCGCAACCCGTAACCGGAGGCCAGCCAGTACGCTCCGAGCAGTTGACGTTCGGCTCGCGGGCGGCGGCGGTCGTGGCGGCGCATCTCCATCTCGCCGTAGTAGAAGTCTGCGGCGTCCGGTTCGTTGCCGGCCTCTTCGAAAGCCTTGCGGAGTTGCTGGTACACGCCAGCGAGGTCGTCGGGGCCTGGCACGCGTTCAGGCGTCTGGTGGTGCGGCCCTGCAGGCCACCTATCTGCTCCGGGCCCACCGACTTGGGCCCGCCAGTGCTGTTCCTCAGCCAGGACCTTGCGTCGGGACCACCGTGCTGGGCGTATACCTCGAAGGTGCCAGCCAGCTGGTGGTTCGGCGAATTGGCAACCGAAGCCAATCCGAATCTGATCAAGATTGAAGGCGCCGGTGAGTCGGCAGTTGCTCAGGTCAACGTCGGTGAGGACCAGGTGGGCGGCATCCACGCCGTCCAGAGAGGCAAGCCGGACGGCGGGTGACGTACCACTGTTAGCGATGAGGCTCTCGTTGAGCGCAGTTCCGTCTTTGCCAGCGAAAGCCATCGGCCAGGTTTGCAATGCCACGGGTGCCGCCAGCGTGGCCCGGTCCAGGCTCAGCATCGCATATCGCAGACGTAGGACGACCGAACCCTCGAAAGCGGTTCGCTGGCAGGTCATGGATGCGGCCGAGACCTCAATCGTGGTCTGCGTCCCCGTGAACCGGGCGTCGTCGAATTCGATCAGGCGTGCACAGGTCATTGGTCCTATGTGCTGCAACCCATCGAACGTCGTCGAGCCGAACCCGGCGGAACCGGCGAAGGCAGTTGCCGCAAAGTCGGCTACGCTGTTGAACGTAGCTGACTGGAACAGAGCGTTACGAATGAAGGCGGCCGACCCAAAGTGGGCTCCACCAGCGAAGATGGCCGAGCTGAAGTACGCCGTGCCGCCGAAGGTTACCGAGTCGAAGTGGGCATCATCGGCGAATGCCGCAGCGCGGAACCAAGCATCGTCGGCGAACACAGCGGAAACGAATCGAGCGCTACGCGCGAAGGCCGCAGAGCGGAACCCGGTCTCGCCGGTGAATACGGCCGACTCGAAGTGAGCAGTGTCAGAGAACGCGGCCGACTCGAAGCTGGCCTCGCCCTCGAAGGATGCAGAGCGGAACCGGGCTTCGCCGGTGAAGGTTGCAGAGCGGAACCGGGCCTCGCCAGTGAACACGGCGGACTCGAACCAGGCAGTGTCACTGAAGGTGGCCGACTCGAAGTGGGCCTCACTGGTGAAGGACACCGAATTGAACATGGCCATGCCGGTGAAGAAGGCTGAGTCGAAGCGGGCCTCGCCCGTGAAGACAGCCGATTCGAACTGGGCGCTGTTGGTGAACGTAGCCCCGGCGAAGTCAGACCGGCCGAAACGGGTCTCTCCAGAGGTGGGATCCACACAGGCGCCGCGGAGCGCGGCCAGCAGAGCCGCGTCGATTTCGGTCCCACGCAGGTCAAGGTCGCTGCCAGCTGAGAGGCTGCCCAGGTAGGCGGCGCGTTGGGCGGATGACAAGTGTTGAGACACCGCCCATCGACGACGCGTATGCCAAGGCACCCCAACGGATCCTGCACTGTCGCCCCTTCCCCGCAGTGGTGCCAGACAGGAGCGGCGATGGCTGGCGCGGCGGTCATGACGATGTTCTAGCGGGTGGTTGTGAGAGGCGCAAGGTGTTCCTGGGGCAAGCCTTCGGGTTCCCGGCTTGCGTGCCGCACTCTTCGATTAGCGGCGCCCCAAGCTCTGGAGTCCGGAGCCAAGGCTGAGACTCTGGTAATGAGCCGAGGCCCTCTCGGTCACCCTGTGGATCTGCTCCTTTCCCTAGGAATAGCGAGCACGAGGACGAACCGCACGTAGTCCCCGATGCCGGCGCTCAGGGGGTGCTGGTCCGTGAAGGGCGCCAGGCACGGCGTGCTGGCAGCATGCGGCCGGGAACGGACAGCGAGGCCAGCGAGGGCCGACCGACCGCAGAGCATTTTGGCCTACCAGCGGGTCAGCAGATCTGGCATGCGGGCCTGGACTGCGCTGTGTGCCCCGGGCCTCACTGCCGGGATTGGCATGCTGCGGGGTGGCCAGCCAGGACTCGGCGAGGCGGCGCGGCACTCGGCAACGGTTTCAGTCCCGAACAACAGGGCGACGGCTCCGAACTGTGCTGGATCCGCCATTCACAAGTGCCCCCTGGCCTGCGGCATCGCGGATGCAGCAGGCCGTCTTCTCTGGACGTAGGGGCTCGTCTTCCGGCCCAGCATGCCCCCGCAAGTGCGGTTGCTCTGAGACTTCCCCCTAGGCACAAACGGGCCACCGTACCGCATCAGTCCGGAATCGACCGAAACTTCCTCAGCAGGGGTTACGAGCGGCGTACTCTCCAGGAGATCCATCCTCCGGGCCGCAGCCAAGTGCTGGCTGCCGAGCTTACTGATCTTGATGGGGTGCGGTGGCAGGGAAATTTTTGTTCGGCGGGCGCATGAAGGTCGTCGCCTATCTGAACCACGACAGGGCGCTCTTCTACCGCGTGATCCTGGATGTACTGCTGGACGAGGAAGCTCGACTGGGAATTCACCTCAGCACAAAAGAGGTAGTGCAGCGCGTCCGGGAAGCACTGTCGGTCGAACCAGAGCTCCTGGCACAATTGCCCTCCATCGATGGCCTGCTCGAGGACTTGTACCGGTGGGGCAACGTGGACCGCATTCACAACACCCGGCGCATCACCACGCCCGAGGAGTATCTCCAGCGAGACTTCCTATACCAACTGACGTCGGCCGGCGCGCGGGTCCACCGCGAGATGACCCGGATCGACCAGGACATGGCTGATGCTGGCGCCCTGCAGTCCTCGATGTTGCCGGAGATCCTCACCTCTCTTGCCACACTGGTCCGTGCCCTGCGTTCTGGCGAGGAGGACTTGGAGGCGGCACTAGGTGCTTTCCGGACGACGACCAACGGGTTCGCGCGGCTTTCGGAAGACGCGAAGCTCTTCGTCCAAAGCCTCAACGGCTCCCTGGCCTCGGAAGAGATCCGTGACCCGGAGACCTTCATCGCCTACAAGAACGTCGTGGTCCGGTACCTACGTTCGTTCACCGTGGTGCTGCATCAGAATTCCCCTCTGATCGCCAAGCTGATCACACAGGCTGAAAGGGCGGGCCTGCCGTCGAGGCTCCGGGAGCTCGCCGCTCTGGAGACCGCCCCGGTCCTCGGTCTGAGTCATGAGGAAGCCGTTGACCGGGAGGTGGAACGGATGCGTGAGAGGTGGAACGGCCTGCGCCGATGGTTCGTGCCCGCCACCGAACGGCCTCCGGTTGCCGAGTTGCTGCTCGACCGAGCTTCCGACGCGATCAACTTCATCATCCTCACCATTGGCCACATCAACGACCAGCGGTTCCGCAGGGCGAGCCGAACGGCCGACCTGGTGGCCCTGGCCGGCTGGTTTGACCGCTTCGACCGGGAAGGCAGTGTGCGCGAGTCCACCGCCCTCTGGCGCACGGCCTTTGGGAACTACTCCGCTCGCCATCTCGGCCATCCCGCAGCGCCGGAGGCCGGTACCGATCTGCAGCCCGAGACCAGTTGGTGGCACAGCGATCCCGCACCGGTCTCGGCCGAGCTCCGGGCCAGGGGGCCGCGAGCGAACTCCGGGCCGTTGCCCCGAATCCGCAACCCGCGGCGTGCGAAGAGCCTTCTAGCGGCCCGGCAGCAGCAGGAGCACGCGACCGTGGAGGCCGCCGAGAGGTCGCTTGCCGCCAGAGGGCCGATCCGGTTGTCGGAACTGGGCCAGCTCGACAGCTCTGAGGCCGAGGTCTTCCTCGCTTGTCTGTCCTTGGCGCTGTCCGTGCGTGAGAGCACTGGGGGAACTCGACGTGCCCGGACACCGGACGGGCGACTTCTGGTCACTCTGGGTATCGCGCCGACCGAACGTACCGGGGCAGGAGTGGGGCTTCGCGGCGGGCGGCTGAGCACGAAGGATTTCCAGCTAACTCTGTCGTTGAACGGGCGGGGCAGAAGATGAGCGACTGGGTTGGACAGGACGGCCACGAGCGTCGTGAAGTGATCCGCGCACTGCTGCGGAATCCGACCCTCCGACGGCGGGGCCGGCGCGGACGGCTGATCGATCAGGCCCGTGTGCATGAGGAGGAGCTACGGACCTGGTTCGACCACCGGCTGGGCTGGCCACTGCTGGTGGA
This sequence comes from Kitasatospora sp. NPDC127035, assembly GCF_042726075.1. Taxonomy (NCBI): domain Bacteria; kingdom Bacillati; phylum Actinomycetota; class Actinomycetes; order Kitasatosporales; family Streptomycetaceae; genus Kitasatospora; species Kitasatospora sp. NPDC127035. Next base: position 98,176 of record NZ_JBHXDN010000017.1, read on the forward strand.
ACGAGACCGCGTTCGGCTGCTGAAGGTCCCCGAGGACCCCGGCCGATTCCCCGATCCCTCGATTCCGACAGCGCGGCAGTGCACCCTCTACTGCACAGTCCTGGCCGTACTGGTGGATTGCGGGCAGCAGACCGTCATCACCGAGCTCGCCGACCGTGTCACTGCGCTCACCACGGCGAGCAGTTCGATCCGCCGGTTCGACGCCACTATGACCCGCGAACGCCGCGACCTAGTCGCCGCAATTCGCCGCCTCACGGAGGACGGCGTCCTGGTGCCCACCCGGGATGCTGGGATCACGGCGGATCACGAACAGGCATACGTTACCGGCGGAGGCAACGCCCTCTACGACATAGACCATCGCACGGCCGCCTTCGCGATAGCCTGCCCGGTGCCGCCCAGCCTGGCAGAGGGGCCGGACGCCCTGCTGCATGTGCAGGACGGTGATCTCGCAGGTCGCGGACCCACTGACGGCGAACTGCGGCAGGCCGTCATGCGTCGGCTCGTCGACCATCCCGTCGTGTACGTCGAGGACCTTCCAGTCGCCCAGCGGGCTTACCTCGCCGAGCATCGGGACGAGCTCGTTGCCGATCTCCGCCTGAGTCTGGACACCCGCGTGGAAGTTCGCGCCGATGGCGTGGCCATTGTGGACCAGGACTTCTCCGACCTGGAGTTCCCTGCCGCGAGCGCGGCGTCCGTCGCCGCCCTCGCGCTGGCCGATCTGCTCGCCGGTGAGGCGAACGTGACTACCGGAACGAGCTTCATGGTCCGGAACGACCGTCTCCTCGAACTGGCCGATCTGGTGGCTACGAAGATCAGCCGCGTCGTGGCGAAGATCGAAGGTAGGCCCGTCGATGCCGCCACCACACTCCGGTACGCACTGCCTGTGCTGGTCCAATTCGGCCTCGTGGACCCCCACGATGACGGTGTCCGGGTCCGTGCCAGTGCTGCCCGGTACCGCGATCCCACCGGGCGTGGTGCCCGCGTCCAGGGAGAAGCGCTCCTGCTGTTCGGCCCGGAGCAGGCCGGAGCCGGGACCGGGCCCGGCACGCCATCGACTGTCCAACCTTCGACAACGGAAGACCTCTACGGTGACGGAACCGACTGACGGAGCGCCGAGCGCTGCACTGCAACGCATTCTCGACGGCGCACTGCCCGTGCCGGAACGAAAGCGGTTCCAGCAGCTCCGCTTGGGTTTGATCGGTATCTGGGAGTACGAGGAGCAGGAGTTCGTCTCATACGGCCACGGCCTGATCCTGCGCGGCCGGAACGGGGCCGGCAAGACGAAAGTGATGGAAGTCACCAGCCCACTCCTGCTGGACGCGGTCCTCAGCGCCCGCCGGCTGGACCCGTTCGGCTCCGCTGCCCGTCCGATGCGGGACAACCTCTTGCACCGCGGGCGCACCCAGCGCGTCGGATACAGCTGGTGCGAGTACGGGCGTGTCGCCGAGGACGGCAGCCACGAGTACGTCACCATCGGCATCGGCATGCGGGCCAGCACTTCCGTGAAGGGCGGGCTGCACAAACCCTGGTTCTTCGTCACCGAGAAGCGCGTCGGCCAGGACTTCGACCTGTTCAACGAGCACCGGCAGCCACATCTGCGGAAGCAGCTGGAGGCCCGGCTCGGCCCCCAGAGCGTCTTCGAGGACCGTCGCGAGTATCGGGCCGCAGTTGCCGAACGCCTCTTCGGATTCAGCGCCGGGAGCTTGGTGTCCCTGGTGGAGCTACTTCTCGTCCTTCGCAAGCCCAAGCTCAGCGAGAACTTCAACGGCGAGAAGCTCAGCCGGATGCTCAGCAACGGCCTCCCGCCGGTCAGCACCGTGCTCCTGGACGACCTCGCAGTCCGCTTTGACCAGTTGGGCCGCGACCGGAAGGACCTCGCGCAGCAGGAGCGGCACCTCCTAGGCATGCAGGCATTCCAATCCGTGTACACCAGGTATGCACGCCGCTGGACTCGGAGCCTGGCCGACCACGTGGTCAAAGCCGACCAGTCACTCGACGAGGCCACCCGTGGCCGCGACAAGGCATCGGACCAGCTCTCGGAGGCCAAGAAGGCACTTGATCAGGCCACTGGGGAACGGCAGCAGCTCAAGGAGCGGCACGAGAAGCTCCAGACCGCTCTCGGGGAGTTGCGCTCCAATCCCCTGATGGAACAGCACGAACTCCTCTCCCGGCTGCAGGAACAAGCCGAAGAAGCCAAGGCGAAGCTCCCCGAACTGCAGGAGCGGCATGAGAAGGCCGAGACTGCAGCCACCGAGGCCGCCTCAGCCGCTGACGGGAAGAAGCAGCACCTCATCGTGGCGGCAGCGGCGCTTGGCAAGGCCGAGGAATTGTCGGCGGCCCGCGCGGCCCAAACCCGGATCGAAGACACGCACACCCAGTGCGTTCCAGTGATCCGCACGACACCGCAGGAAGCGGAGGACACACTTCTCGGCCACGTAGAGGCCCGCGCCAGCGTGCTCGAACGAGCCGTGGAGCTCGCAACATCGGTCCAGAAGGCCCAGGCTGCCTTCGACCATGCCAACGCGGCGTTCCAGAAGAGCAGGACGCTCTGTAACACCTCAAGGAAGGCCATGGACGACCACGAAACCGAAGCGGCCAACCAGGTCGCCCTGCTCCGTGAAGGCCTGTCCGACTGGGGCGACCGCTGCCGCGAGTTCCTACTTACCGACGACGAGCTCATCGAGCTGAACACCGCCGTACCGACGTTCGGTCTGCCCGGCGCTTCCACCCTGTCCCAGGAGCTCACCCGCCTGGCCAAGCGCCTCTATGAGCAACTGGCCATCGCAGCAGCCGGACTGGAGAGTGACTGTCGCCGCGTCGCGAACGATCAGAAGGCGCTCACACGGACTCGTCTGCGAGTGGCTCAGGAGACCGACCCGCTCCCGGCTCCACCGCCCCACCGGCGCCGGGACCGTACTGGCGCCGCCGACGGAGCGCCGCTGTGGAGACTCTTGGAGTTCGCCCCACACCTCACCGACTCGGAGAGGACCGGGCTGGAGTCCTCGCTCCTCGGCTCGGGCGTCCTCGACGCCTGGGTCACCTCCTCGGGGGCGGTCCTCGACAGCAGCACGCTCGATACTGTTCTGCCAGCCGACCGTGCGCCGGTTCCTGGCCCCTCACTGACGACCGTCCTGCAGCCTGTCGACAACCCGATGGTCCCCGTCGAGGTGACCGCCCGCGTCCTCGCCGGCCTGGCCCTCGCTCGACCTGGCACCCCGCTGCCTTCCGGCGACTGGATCGCCACCGACGGGTCCTGGCGAATCGGGCCCGCTCACGGCCGGACCGCCGTCTCGGAACCCGCGTACATCGGCGCCGCGGCCCGCGAGGCGGAGCGGCAGCGACGCCTGCGTGTGCTCGACGACCAGATCGCCGAGCTGGACGCCATGCTCCTCGATCTGGACGAGCGGCTCGAAGCCACTCGCGGGCGTCAGAACGACCTCGCTTCCGAGTACGAGGATGCGGCCAACCTTGACGCGCCACTACGCAGCTGCCAGCAGGAATTGGCCACCGCTCAGAAGGTCTTCGAAGCACACGACAAGCAACGCGAACTCGACGAGGCTGCTGCGGCCGGGCGGAAACGGGAGCTGGAGGACGCCGGAGCCGTCCTCGATCTCTACGCGCGGGAACGGGCGACCGCCACCCGACTCGACCTGCTGGCTTCCGAACAGCACGCACTGCAGGAGTACCGCGCAAGCCTTGACGAACTGTTCCGCAAGGTTGAGGCATGGGCACACCGGGAACAGCAGTGCAAGGATGCCAACAATCTGCTGAGCGTTTGTCAAACTTACCTGGCCGTGGTCGACAAGGATCAGAAGGCGGCGATCCGGGATGCCAGCCAGAAGCGCGAGCAGTACGACGTGCGGCGGCGTGTGGTCGGTGCGGATGTCGATTCTGTGCTGGCCGAGTTGGACATCACCCAGGCAGCGCTCGCGGATACGGCGAAGCAGCAGGAGAACAATGACCGAATGGTCGAACGGACGACGGAACAGGCCGTCCGTCGCAAGGCGGCACACGAGCAGTCGATCGCCTTGGTCGAACAGCGCCAAGAGTCGTTGAACGACCGGTCCGGCGAATACGACCGGCTCCAGCAACTCGGTTTCATGGAGTTGGTGTCCGCCACGGGCTCCGTGCCGAGCCCCGATACGAGCGCTGCTGTTCGGGCCCGGGCCGTGCTGCCCGAACTCGCGAACGACCCGGGAGACCAAGGCGCGCTCGACCAGGCGCGCGACGATGTCGACCAGGCCAGGCACCAGCTCGAACGAGAGCTCGCCGGCCAGGACTGGACCGTCCGCAGCGGAAACGACAACCGGCTGGTCACTGTCCGGCTGACCCATAACGGCCGCAGCCACACCATCACCCAGGCGTTGGCGGTCGTTGAGACGGAGGTCCGCGAACGCAGCCGCCTCCTCGACGCGAGCGAGCACGACCTCTTCACCGAGGTCCTCCTCGGACAGGTCGGCGACCACCTGCGCCGTCGTCGGGCAGGAGCCAAGGCCCTGATTGGGGAGATGAACCGGCTACTCGGGTTGCGCCGCACCGCCTCCGGACAGGTCATGCGACTGGTCTGGGAGCCGGACCCCGGAAAGGGCAGAGAGACCCGGGAGGCCTTGGACACGCTGGACAAGCAGGCGAGCCGGTTTCTCCCGGACAGCGCGCGCGAGCACCTCATCACATTCCTGGGCCAACAGATCGCGACGGCTCGCGAGGCCGAGGGCGGAACCGACTGGAAGGCCCATCTGCGAACCGCTCTCGACTACAGGACCTGGAGCCGTATCCGCGTCCAGTACAAGACCGGACCACAGCAGAAGTGGGTCGACATCGACGCCGGCATGCACGGAAAGGGCTCGGGTGGAGAGAAGGCCGTGATGCTGCAGCTCCCTCTCTTCGCCGCTGCCGCTGCCCACTACACCGGCGCGGCACCCACCGCCCCCCGCCCCGTCTACCTGGATGAGGCGTTCGCCGGAATCGATGCCGAAATGCGCGGCGAGTGCATGGGCCTGCTCGTCGAACTCGACTTGGACTTCGTCATGGCAAGCCACGACGAGTGGGGCTTCTACGAGGAGGTCCCCGGCGTCGCGACCTACCAGCTCTTCCGTGATCCTCAAACCGAAGGCGTGTTGACCACACCTATCATCTGGGACGGCATCCGGCGTCACGTCATGGTCGATCCGGCGCTCATCGGCGGTGCGGCGCTGGACTTCGGCACGGACGACGACCTCGGCGACGACCTCGACCAGGACGAGGATGAGCTCTACCCGGACAACGAGGAGGACCTCTTCGATGCCGAGGACGATGACGGCCTCTACGAACGGGCGGACGACCTAATCAGCGAAGCGGACCTGGACTGACATGCGCGCCCACCTCGTGCTCCACCCTGATCTCGCGGAATGGGCGGCTACCCCGGGCGGCCGGCTCTTCTGCACCCTGGCCCGCGAGCGCATCGCTAACGGGGGGAAGCTGGACCGTCCCATGCGTATGCGCCTGACCGCACGTGAACGTGCCGACTTGGTCGACCTCTTCGGCACCGACGCCGTGACCGGTCAAGGTATCCACCTCGGGCGCGCTGACGCCGCACTGCGGGGCAGCCGCCACGCGCTGCCCCTGCGGCAGCTCCTCATCGGTGCGGACGGACCCATCAGGACCAAACGCGGCCAAGCGCGCTACCGCTCAATCGTCAAACGCCAGAAGGTGCTGAGAGAACGCTCGGCGGCCTTGGCCGCAATGGCCGGTGTTCGGGAGCTCACATCGGAATACTCCCTACTCGCGGCACTCCCGGACGACAACCGTAGGCTCGCACCGGCCGGAACACGCACCGGAACTAACCACTGGGCCACGTACTACGCCGCTGTACGAGCTGCGGCAGAGTGGTACCGCGGCTTGAGTCGCGGCTGGAAGTACGGCGAGCGTGAACTCGCAACGCAAGCCCTCGGGGGGAGCAAGCAGTGGACCGATGCGTCCAAAGCCGCCTTCTCCAAACTGATCGGACAACCGTTCAGCGATGCCGTCCACACGGCGGACACCGGTCTGAGGATGACCGGTCCTGCCGAATGGCACCGCCAGGGCCTCGTGGCCGACCTCTCCCTGGCCGAGCCGTTCATCGAGCTGCCCGGCAGAGCCGCTGCCCGGGATGGCCGCCTTGACCTCCAGGCCGCTGGGGTCCTCCTGATCGAGAACCAGGAGACCTTCGAGGCCGTTTCCTCGCGCACCACTGTCCCCACCGAGTGGCTGTGCATCTGGACCGGAGGCTTCGCCTCCGACGCACTGGCGCTCTTCCTGCGCAGTCGCGTGCCGCCTTCGCTCCCGATCGCGGCCTGGGGAGACCTTGACCCGCCTGGTGTCGGGATCATCCTCAACCTCGCGGAGAAGAGCGACCGAGCTATCCAGCCGATCGGCATGGATGCGGTCCTTTATCACAACGGAAGCAAGCTCGACGAAGAACCGGCCGAACTGGAACGCTGGCGATCTGCGGCCCAGGCGATGTCAGAATCCGTTCCAGCACACTTTCAAGGGCTCCTCGCAGCGATCGCCGCCCATGGGGGATTGCGCTGCGAGCAGGAGGGGCTCCATGAGCAGGTGCTTCCTCAATTGCATCGATGGCTCAGCGAACTCGCCAAGCAAGATTGAAAACCTCTGCCAGCGGCTACGGCTAAGTACAAGGTGAGCAAAGCCGTAACGCCCCTGGCATCGCTGCCGCCCGAATCCACATCCGAGCGGCACCGATGTGAAACTACCAGGCGCTCTTCGACGACCGGCGCGACGCCTGGTTCGGCGGAATGCACCAGCGGATCTACAAGGACCTCGGTCTACACCACCGTCGCCCTAGCCGCTGCTCGTCGGCTGACCTGAGCAGTACCAGCACACCGGCTGGGCGACAACCCGCGAGCTCCGGCCACCGGCTCGCCCTCCGGCAGCGGGCGGCGCCCCCGGACCAGGGCCGCCACCAGCGCGGTGTCCGCCCCGCCGCCTCTCCCCCTCGCCGGGCCACCCGCCGGGGAACGTGGCCCTCGGCAGCTTCTGCACGAGTGACACGGCAGTCCCGGGCCCGCACCGCCCGCTGACTACCGCACCCCAAGAATCCGCCGACCCAGCCTCCTCGCCAAAATGGCGGCCGGCCGCCGTCACAGCCTCGCCACCGTGCGGCCCTGGCCCTTCCACGCTTTCGAGGAAACCCCGCGAGCTGGCCTCGTCGACGGCCCCGGGCAGCAGCCCAACTGTTTCCTAGGCGCGCTCACCATCCGCCGACTCCACGCGAAGGCTTGAGATTGCCTACCTTAGAGGGCGCGGTTGGCCTGACCGTCGGCGGTGTGGTGCAGCCCAGACGGGGTGGCTTCGGACTCACTTCGCTGGCCAGATCTCCCCGTGTACATCTCCCCATAACGGGGGGATCACCGGAGGACCGATTGACATACGAGTTCTCGAGAAGCGTACTCCGCCGGTGTGATCGACCACCCCAGGGTGGCTACTTGTCCACCCACCAGGGGAGGCTGAGGAGCATGCCTCTCATTCTTGCTCCGCGGCCGACCCGGTCCGTCTGCCTGTTAGCGATCGACACGACGCAGAAGGTCGCGCTGGTGCCGGCGGAGCCGGCGTGGCATGTGCCTCGCACCGTGATGGGGCCGGCGGAGTCCCGCCGGGAGGCCGGGCGACGCTTGGCCGGGCAGGTGATCGGCTGGTCGACGCTGCGCTGGGGAAGGGTGACGGGCCACCGGCGGGTGGCGCCTGGTACGGGCCCAGCGGCGTGCGCGGAGGAGCACTTCCTGATCGCCCGTCCTGGTCCCGGCTGCCGGGGGCGGGAACGAGAGCCGGTCTTGCTGGAGTGGGTGAGCCGACGCGACCTGTCGCCGTATCTGGTGGGCGCTGAGCTGCGGGCGTCCCAGGTACTGGTGGACGGGTACCTGGACGGCTGGCTGCCTGACGGCGACTTCACGCTCGACTGACCCGCCCGGTGAGGATGGGTGGTTCGTTCATTGTGGTCTGTAGTCGGCTCAAGGCTGTAGATGGCCTACTGGATGTGGTCCCTGGCGGCGGGCGCGGTGCCGGGCCTGGGGGTGGGCCGGTGCATGTGCCGTCTCAGGGCCTGCTCGGTAATCTCTTCGGTGCCGTCGATGACCGCGTCGACAGCAGCGGCGCGCACGATGGACACCGCCCGGGCGGGCAATGCCCCGGACGCCTGGTACAGGAGGCGGGAGAATGCGTGGATGCGGCCTGTGCGGTGGTTGCGCAGCCACAGCGCCGCGTCGAGCCCGGTGAGGAGCGCATGCCAGGCGGGTCCGTGGCCCAGGGGTGCAGCGTGCACCCGGTCGAGCCAACCGTCCAGGAGGGCGGGGGTGTGGTCCGGGTCGGCGGTGGCGGTGATGACGAAGGTGGCCGGGACTCGTGCCGCGAGGTACCTCAGGGCCTCCAGGGCATCGGTGGCGGCCGATGCCGCGTGCAGCAGATGGTGGCCGTCGTCGATGATGACGATGTCGGTGCCTCCGGCGCTCAGAGCGGCGGAGACCTGGTCGGCGAGGGCGTGCGTGGTGCGGGCGGAGCCGGGCAGGGCGAGGGAGCGTGCCAGGTCGTGCAGAAGTGCGCGGGTGGTGGGACGAGGGCGGGCTGTGACGTAGATGCTCGAGGTCCGCAGGCTGTCCGTGGGCCGGGTTGCGCCATGCTCGAGGTTGTGGTGGCGGCGGGCGGCGAGCAGGACGGCGGTTGTCTTGCCGCTGGATGCCGGCCCGCAGACCGTGATCACGCGTCTGGTTCCCGTCTGGTAGCGGCTGAAGGCCAGTTGGCGCCACAGGGCTCGCTCGACGTCCTCGACGAACGGCAGGCTGAGGGTCAGCTGGGCATGGTAGGCGAGGCGGTCGGTGCCGTCTCTGACCGGCAGTGGGCTCTCCAGGTAGTGCCGCCAGCCCTGCGGGGTGTCCAGCGGGCGTGGCCCGGGTCGCTCACAGGGTTCGGCGGGCGGCAGCAGGGCGGGTTGGCCTCGGTCGGCGAGCAAAGCGCGGTCCACTGCGGCGGAGACGTAGGCAGGGGCCATCAGCCGGTCGGGGGTCGCGGCCCCGTCCGCGGCCGGGACCGGGATGCGGGCGCCGCTTGCGGTGTGCAGCCAGATGCTGTTCGGGTCCCGGACGTCGACATTGATCAGCACGTGCTGCCCCTGGCCGCGGTAGGGGTCGAGATCACGGCTGTCGTAGCGGCGCTTGTGCAAACGGATGCCGTCCCGGCCGATCCTGCGGCGGTGCACAGGCATGAGATCCAGGTACTCGGCGGCGTCGAGGGGCAGGTCGATCGCCCCGTGCTGAGCCACCAGGTGTGCGTACTGGGCAGCCGGGGTCGCCGGGTGGGCTGTCGCACTGGGGCGCGGTGAGTCGTGCCACACCTCGGCCACCCATGCGTCGACGGCTGCCTGGGCCACCGTCACGGGATCGTGGACGGCTCGTTCTCGCGCGGCGCCCGGCGGTGGGAGAGTACGGGAGAGGTGGCGGCCGAGTCGGCGGGCGAGGACGTTCATGTCCGCCGCCGCGTTCTGGGGCTGCGTCACGCGCGGGAACTCGGTGTCGATGCCCAGGCGCGCGAAGCGTTCAGCGAACACCCGGGCGCCCGCATGCGGTTGGAGGACCAGTCGCCGAGGCCGGATGACCGGGGTGTCGACGCCGGCCGTGAGCCGCCAGACCGGCTTGCCCTGGCGGGAGGCCAGACTGAGCGGCACAGGCGCGCACCAGCGGGCGAACAGGGCGATCGGGTCGGGCGCGGCACCACGCAGGTGCACCAGCGCCGCGCAGACGCATCCCGTGGCGATGTCCAGGGCCAGAGTCAGGTCGAGGGAGCGGGTTCCGGGCAGGGCGAAGGTGTCGACGGCGACGGCGGCGCCCGGCGGTCCCAGCGTGCGGCGCACGCGCCAAGGTGTGTGGCGGCCGCCGTTAGCGGCGATGAGCCGGCGGAAGGTGGATGGCGAGGGGAGCGGGATCGCTCCGGGATGCAACTGTCCCAGCAGCGATGCGGTGCGGCGGCGAATGGAGGCGGCGCTCTCGCGGGTGTGCGCCTGCGACAGGGCAAGGTCCAGGCATTCCAGCACGCGCGGGTCCACACGGGATCCGGGGCGGGGACTGCGGTGGGTACGCCGGTCAGCCAGCGCCGCCCGCCCCGCCTTCTGGTAGTGCTGCCGTTTACGGCGAACGGTGCGCGCGGATGCGCCCTCGATGCCCAGCGCGGCGAGTTCGACGGCCTTCGCCGCCTCACGCTGGGCGAGGGTGGTGACGGCCAGATCGTAGGCGGGCTTGGGGAGTTGGCCTGGCGTCGCACCCGGGGGAAGACCGGTGATGACTTCGGTGAGGTGCCGCTCCCACACTCTTGCATCCCGAGCCAACACAGGAGGGACGGGTGCGTCCGGCCGGGGCCGGGCGTTCAAGAGGCCGGCATCCGGGTCGCTGACGAGGGCCAGCGGGCTGAGGAGAACGTGACCGCCAAGTGCGTCAGTGAGCTGGATGCGGCCTTGCCTGAAGGACGTCACCGTCCAGGCCCGTTCCTGGTAGCGCAGTTCATCGCCGACACGAAGCCTTGATGGCCACCGTGTGCTCACCTCACGCACCCCCTGCCTCGGCTTCTGCGCCTGCCTACCGAGGCGCCATCGTGCCACCTGACCGGCCTACGCCGCCCACGAGACCTTGAATCGCAAGTGTCCTGGTGCTTCCCGGCGTTGACGGCGGAGCGCTTATTTTGGTCCGGCGGCAGATGATTCGCCCATCGGCGCCCCACCGCATGCCTCATGCCTCTAGGCTATGCACACTGACGGGCAGTCACGGCGCGAGGAGAGTCGGACCACGTGGATGCGTTCACCCGGTCGCTGATGGACCTAGCGGCCGAGGCGGAGCACAGGATCACCGACCAGCACGAGCGGATCGATGGCCTGCGCCGGGAGGTCACGCAGGTCCAGGCTCTCCTCGGTACGGCCGAGAGGTATCTCACCGTGCTGGAGCGGACCCGGGACAATCTGCGCGAGTCTCTGGTGGACCTGGCCCCGCCCCCGGGCGGCGACACTCAGCAGAGCACGGGCAGGCCCGCCCACGCCACCCCCGCCGACAGCGGGGACCGGAGCGGACCCACCGCCCACCCGACGGACAGCGAGCAGCCGCAGGAGGAGCCGTCCCCCACCAGCACGGGGGACGGGCAGGGTGCGTCGGCCGTCGGCGGGACAGAGCCCTCCTTGCCGCAGTTCATCCTGCAGATCCTGGCCACCTCCCAGGAGCCGATGCGCGCCGCCGACATCCTGGCGGTCATCACACATCTGCAGTCACTCGGCCGCACGAACAAGTTGGTCGGCACCGCACAACCGATCGCCTCCGTCAGCAACGCACTGCGCCGACTGACCCAACGCGGGAAGCTCCGCAAGACGGCACCGGGGCTGTACGCCCTGCCCCTGGCCGGGACCCCCGGCGCGCCGTCGGAGGAGGTCGCCGAACGCGGGCACTGAACGAGTTCCCCTGACACACGACAAGAAGGGGGGGTGCCGCCGGGGTCCAGCCCGGCGGCACTGAACGGTCCCCTGACAACGGGTCCGCACGCCCGAGCGTAGCCGACATCACCGGCACCCGGGGGCCGTGCGGTCTAATTTGCAGCGCCCGGGTGCCGTCCGGCACCCGGGCGTGCGGAAGCGAGCTGCCCGCATGCGTTCCTCCACCCGGTCATTGGCGACCGGCCGCCACAGAGGCCCGGGCGCCCGCCCCCGGCCACAGCACCACCCCGAGACCGTCCTCCAGCAGACTGACCGTCACCACGTCGACCCAGCTGCGGCCCGCCAGCAGATGGGCGATGACCTGCCGGTTCACCCCCGTGAGCGCAGCGGCCTCCCGCAGGCTCAGCCCGCTCGCCTCGATGTGCTCTTTCAGGCGTCCGGAGATGGCCCGCACGACGCGGGCCTGAGCGTGGCCGGGCACGAGCGTGTCGGGCCACGCCTGCGGGTCAGCGGCAAAGTCCCGCGGGCGCGTACTACGCAGCGTTCCACCGGGCATCGGGATGCGCTCCTTCAGGTCGATGTGCACTATGTCCGTGAAGGTGGCTATTTGTGCAGCCGCTTCTCGTGGTCCGTGGCGCTGGAGGCCGGCATGAGCCAGCAGATCCTGAGGTACCGTCCCGACGACGCCCCACCCGAATGGGAGGCCGTGGCCGACGGTGTGCGCATGCTGGTGGCCGCAGTCGGCGAGCAGGTCCGGTACCCGGTGATGCTCGTACTGCGGGTGACCTCCGCGCTGGCGATCAGCGCGGAACGCGCGGGGCTGCCCCGCGATCCGGCGGTGTGGCTGGAGCAGAGCACCATCAGCCGCTACCTGTCGGGCGCCACCGATCTGAAGGGCTCCACCGTCCAGAAGTACGCAAGCGTGCTCGCCCGCGTCCACGATGCGCTGGTGTGGGTCGAACGCGGCGAGGCCCCGCGCCCCCGCCTGCGCGCCGCCCGCTCCCGAGCCGTTCCCTACGACGTGAGCGAGCTCACCCGGCTGGACGTGTGGGCGCGTGCGCTGCCGGACAACACCACCGGCCGCAGGAGCGCCCTTGCGCTGATCGCGCTGGGCGCCGGGTGCGGCCTGATGCCCGGCGAGATCACAGCCACCCGCGGCAGCGACATCGTGCCGCTGCCCAGCGGCGCCCTTGCCATCTCCGTGCCCGAGTCGACGCGACTGGTCATCTGCCGCTCGCTGTGGGAGGAAAGCCTGGCGGATCTGGCCCAGGTCGCCGGCGACGACTACATGTTCGTGCCCGGCCGTAAGGTCAGCGGCGCCAAGAACCTCGTCAGCAACTGGACCAAACGCAACGAGCCGGCGGACCCAAGGGTGCCGCGCCTGGACGCCCAGCGCCTGCGCTCGACGTGGATCGTGGCACTGCTGCGCGACCGGGTCCCGGCGAACCTCATCGCCGGCGCCGCCGGCCTGAAGTCCACCGCCGCACTCGACCCGTACCACCGGTGGGTGCCCGCCCCAGACCAGGACGCCGCGGTCCGCCTGCTGCGGGGGTGGGCATGACCCGGCCCCACCACCCGCCGCGCAGGCCCGTACGCCACCCTCACCCGGTGCACCACGCCGAACGCCTGCGGCGCCGCCCGGCCCCCTCACCGTTCCACACCAAGATCGCGGACGCCCATGTGCGCCTGGCCTACGACCTCGTGCGCACCAGCGGCGTCCTGGACAAGCTCGACACCCTGGAAGCAGGCCGCCCAGGCCCTGCCGGCCTGCCGGCGAAGGTCGTGCTCACCGGGCTGTTCCTGGCCGCCCGCGAACGTCGCAGCACGAACATCGACGACGCGTGGGAGATCATGACGTTCCGTCTCAGCGCCACGTGGCGAGACGTCTTCGACCTCGAGGTCGTCGACCCGCTCGACCTCAAGGCCACCCACGCCTCCGCCCAGCGCTTCTACCGCGCGTGGGACAGGATCACCACCGTCCTCGACCCCGCCCGCCACGACCGCCGCGTCCGCCTGCTCCCGGCGGAAGCCGGCCGGTTCAAGGCCGTCTGGGACACCGCCTCCGACGACCACGACCCCGCACCGTGCCTGAGCGAGATCGCCAACCGGCTCGTCCTCGCCCCGGTGCGCATCGCCGTGCAACGCGGCCTGATGGACAACTGGCAGGGCGACCTGTCCGTGGACGGCACCAGCGTTCCGGTCTGGGCTCGCGAGGGCACCCGCAGACACGCCTCGCTGGAGGTCAGCGCCGGCATCCACGTCTCCGGCGACGGTACCGAGACCTTCGGCTACAGCGCCACCCTGCTGGTCGCCGGACATGCCGACCCTGCGGTCGCCGGCACCTACCCGCAGCTGTGCATGGGCATGGCCGTGCACACCCCCAGCAAACAGATCGGCCCCCAGGCCGTGCGTCTGCTGGCCGTCACCAAGCGGATGCTGCCACGTACCGGGTACCTGGCCGGGGACCGTGCCTACACCCACGCCCGCGCGGAGACCTTCCACCAGCCCGTTCGCGCGCTCGGCTGGGATCTCGTGCTCGACTACCGCACCGACATGATCCGCAAGGTCCCCTGGCACGGAGCCACCGCTTTGGGCGGCGACCTGCTCTGTCCCCATGCCCCGCAGCGCGTCCTGAACACCTACCACCTGATGGCCGCCGCAAGGACCAGCAAGGACCGCGAGGAACTGCTCCCCCGCATGGAGGAAGCCGATCCGTTCGTCCTGCCGCTCAAGCAGCGGGCGAACGTCAAGGGTGTCGAACGCCGACAGTGCCCGGCCGCCGGCACCAGCCCCAGGGTCCAGTGCCCCTGGGCCGCCGAACGCGACCAGCGCCCTCGCCACCGCAGGCGGGCCGATCCGCCTCGCCCCCTCATCGACCTGGACGACCAGCGCTCCCGCCGCGCCCACCCGGCGGCCAAGCCCACCGTCCGCGTCCCCAACAAGCCCATGCACCAGCGGCCGGACATCTGCCAACAGACCACCATCGGCGTGCCCGTCGACCTCACACCGAAACTGCGCCAGGGCATGCCCTGGGGCCGCGCACCCTGGCAGCGGGCCTTCCGGAGCCTGCGCAGCCACGTCGAGGGACTCAACGGCCGCGCCAAGAACGTCGACTCCTTCCTCGACAAACGGGAGCTCCGCCAGAGCCGGGGACGTGTTGCTCAGACGCTCCTCAGCGCAATCCAGCTGATGGTCGAGAACCTGCGCACCATCGAGGTCTACCTGCGCGAGCGTCGTCTGTGGGTCGAAGACAGCTACACGCTCGCCGACATCACCGACACCCCAGACCCGCACGTACCGCCGAACGTGACCGACCGCTCCCCCACAACGCCCGGCATCAGCCGTGAAAGCCCCGAGACGGACCCACCGAGACTCGGCTAGCCCTCCACTCGCCAGGCCAACCACAGAGCACGCGACGCCGGTTCGTGGGACCACACACCCTCTGGTCCCACGGCCACTTCGCCATGCCCGCACCCGCACCGCCAGCTCCGCTCAGCCATCCCGCGGGGCGATGTGATCCACCCCACAGGTCGCAGCCAGACCCAACCAGACCCGTAAAGCACGAAATCCCGCCCAGAGTTGCCTACTGGACGGGATTTCGTGAACCGTTCACGACCGAAGTCGTGAACGGTCCGTTGGGTGGAGCTGAGGGGATTCGAACCCCTGACCCCCTCGATGCGAACGAGGTGCGCTACCGGACTGCGCCACAGCCCCAACGAGAAGAAACTCTAGCACCTTTCGGAGGGGGCTCGTGACCACCCCCGGGCGGCGTCCCAGGTCGGGGGTGCCGCGGCACCCCCGACCGGTCACTCGTTGGCCGCGCGGGGCCGGGACTCCGCGGCGGAGGGCTCGGCGTACTGGTCGAAGAGCGGGGTGTTGCGGGCCTCGGCCGGCCGACCGGCGGTCCAGGTGCCGGGCGCCGACAGGTCGAGACCACGGCTGACCCGGGTGGCCACCGGCGCGGTCACGTAGGTCGGCAGCGGGACGGGCACCGGCTCCCAGGAGTCCGGGCCGGCCGCGCCGCGCTCGCGCATGCCGTCGACCCACTCCTCGTGCTCGGTCGCCTCCGCGACGGCCGAGGCCGAACCGGGTGCGGCGGTCGCCCGGGCGGCGTCGGCGTCGGTGGCCAGCCGCAGGTGCGGACGGCCGCGTCCGGTCCGCGGCGCGGGCTCCGGCTCGGCCACCGGGGCCGGAGCCTCGGCGGCGACGCGGGCGGCCTCGGCGCGCTGCTTCTCGCGCTTGCGCAGCCGCTCGGCGGCCTGGGCCGCGCGGACCCGGTCCAGCTTCACGGCGTACCGCTGGCGCTCCAGCCGGCGCAGGTGCCCGATGTAGAGGGTGAGCAGGGCCGCCGGGACCGCGGGGACCCAGAGGAAGGCCAGTCCGGCCACCGCCGCGACCACCGCGCCGACGGCGAAGACCAGGAAGAGGACGGTGACCATCCGGCGACGCCGGGCCAGCAACCGGGCCCGCCGCTCGGGGCCGCCGGCCGTACCTGCGGACCGTCCCTCGGTGCGCTCCGCCGGGCGGGGCGCCGGCTCGTCCGCCGATCCGCCCCCGGCCGGAGAACCGGTGGAGGGATCGTCGGCGAGGTCGCCGGCGAGGCCACCGGAGGGCTCGTCGGAGGGGTCGCCGACCGCGGCCCCGTCCCGTTCGGGAGGGCCGTCGTCGCTGCTCTGCTCGTCGTCACGCGGTTCGTCGCTCAGGGCCCGGGACGCCCGCCGCTCCAGCGCCGAACGCCCGGCCAGCAGGCGGATGGCGGTGCTGAAGCGTTCCGTCGGGCGCGCCTCGTTGAGCTCGTCCTGCCTGCGGAGCCACATCGGCACCAGATAGGCGGCCCAGGCCCCTACGATGACGGCGTAGATAAGGCCGCTACTGCTCACGTTTCACACCGTACGGGCGCGGGGGAAGGGCCGGTAGCAATTTGGCACGGCGTGTCGTGTGATCAAGCTGATTCTCCGACTAATTTGCCGGCATTTGTGCCCGTCCGTCGCCACGCCGATGCCATATCGATATTTCTTTTCGAACATACATTCAATTTCTGGGCCGACGCACCGAACTGAGGGCCCGCCAGCGGTCCAGCATCCCCTCCGGCACCTCGTCGGCGGTCAGCGCGAACACCAGGTGGTCCCGCCAGTCGCCGTCGATGTGCAGATAGCGCGGCCGCATTCCCTCCGAGCGGAAGCCCAGCTTTTCCACCACCCGCCGGCTCGGGGTGTTCTCCGGCCGGATGCAGACCTCGATCCGGTGCAGGCCGAGGGTGCGGAAGCAGTGGTCCACCGAGAGCGCGACCGCGGCCGGCATGATGCCCCGCCCCGCCACCGCCTCGTCGATCCAGTAGCCGACGTTGGCCGAGCACATCGAGCCCCAGGTGATCCCGCCGACGGTCAGCTGACCGACCAGCCGACCCTTGTGGAGGACGACGAAGGGCAGCATCCGACCGGCCGAGGCCTCGCTGCGCAGGTAACGGACCATCTGCCGGTAGGTCGGGCGACGGCCGGCGCCGTGGGCCGCCGGGCCCGGGGGCACCGTCGCCTCCCAGCGCCGCAGCCAGTCCCGGTTGCGCCGGCTGACCTCCTGCCAGTCGCCCTGGTCGCGGGCCCTGATCGGGCGCAGCGCGACGTCCCCCTCGTGGAGCTCTACCGGCCAGCCGGCGTTCAGTGCGCTCTCCCGGAAGCTGGTGCGTCGGGCCGGGGGTGGTCGCCGCCGCCGAGCTGGTCGACGGCGTGCGCGAGCAGCGGCTCCAGGACCGCCAGGCCGTCCTTGACGCCGCCGGTCGAGCCCGGCAGGTTGACGATCAGGGTACGTCCGGCGAGGCCGGCCAGCCCGCGGGAGAGCGCCGCGGTCGGCACCTTCTCCCGCCCGTGGGCCCGGATCGCCTCGGGGATGCCGGGGATCTCGCGGTCGAGGACGCGGGCCGTCATCTCGGGGGTGAGGTCCGTCGGGGAGATGCCGGTGCCGCCGGTGGTCAGCACCACGTCGTACCCGGCCGCGACGGCCTCGCGCAGGACGGCCTCGACCGGTTCGCCGTCCGGGACGACCCGGGGGCCGTCGACGGTGAAGCCCGCCCCGCGCAGACCGGCGACCAGCAGCGGGCCGCCCTTGTCCTCGTACACGCCGGCCGAGGCGCGGTTGGAGACGGTGACGGCGAGCGCCCTCACGCGGACACCTCGGGGGTGCTCCAGTCGCCGCTCTTGCCGCCGGTCTTGCCGAGCACGCGGACGGACTCGATGGCCGCACCCTTGTCGACGGCCTTGACCATGTCGATCACGGTCAGCCCGGCCACCGCCACGGCGGTCAGCGCCTCCATCTCGACACCGGTCCGGTCGGTGGTCCGCACGGTGGCGGTGATCTCGACCGCGTCGTCGGCGACGGAGAGTTCCACCGTGACGCCGGAGAGGGCGATCGGGTGGCAGAGCGGGATCAGTTCGGGCGTCTTCTTGGCGCCCATGATCCCGGCGATCCGGGCGACGGCCAGCGCGTCGCCCTTGGGGACGCCCTCGCCGCGGAGCAGTTCGACCACCCGGGGAGCGACCCGGACCCGGCCGGCCGCGACGGCGGTGCGCGCGGTGACGGCCTTCTCGGAGATGTCGACCATCCGGGCCGCGCCCTGTTCGTCGACATGGGTGAGGCGGTCGCCGGGGGGTGAGGTGGTCACGGGTGGCTCCAGGGGGCGCGCAGGTCGAATACCGCGCTACCGTACTCCTCGCCCCGGCCGGGGCGTGGGACGGGCCGCGCCGGTGAGACGGCCCGCCGCGGTGGGATCCGGGCCGGCCCGCGGTACGACCGGCCCCGGGGTTCAGCCGCCGAGCAGGACCACGTCCACCGCGCTGCCGGCCGGCAGTTCGGTGACGTCCTCGGGGACGGTGATCAGGCAGTCCGCCCTCGCCAGCGCGCCGACCAGGTGCGATCCCTCGCCGCCGACCGGCTCCACCACGCCGTCGACCGCGGAGTACCGGCCGCGCAGGAACTGCCGCCGTCCGGCGGGCGAGCGCAGCGCCACCGGGCAGTGGGCCCGGACGACCGGACGGTTGACGTCGTCGGCGCCGAGCATGGTCCGGATCGCCGGACGGACGAACAGCTCGAAGGAGATGTACGCGCTGACCGGGTTGCCGGGCAGCGCCATCAGCGGCACTCCGGCCCCGGGGCCGATCCGGCCGAAGCCCTGCGGCTTGCCGGGCTGCATCCGCAGCCGTCGGAAGTCCACCCCGCCGTACTCGGCGAAGACCTCCTTGACCACGTCGTACGCGCCGACGCTGACGCCGCCGCTGGTGACGATCAGGTCGGCCCGGCCGAGCTGGTCCTCCAGGACGGCGCGCAGCCGGGCCGCGTCGTCGGGGACGCCGCCGACCCGGTAGGCGATCGCGCCGGCGTCGCGGGCGGCGGCGGTGAGGGTGAAGCTGTTGGAGTCCGCGATCTGCCCGGGGCCGACCGGGTCGCCGGGCTGGACCAGCTCGCTGCCGGTGGACAGCACCACGACCCGCGGGCGGGGGCGGACGGTGACGGTGGGCCGGCCGACCGCGGCGAGCAGGCCGAGCTGGGCGGGGCCGAGCCGGGTACCGGCGGTCAGGACCCGGGTGCCGGCGGCGATGTCGCTGCCGCGGCGGCGGACGTGGGCGCCCTCGGTGACCGGGCGCAGCACCCGGACCTCCTCGCCCTCGACCGGCGCGGCCATCGAGTCGGCGGCGCGGCCGGTGCCGGTGCCGCCGTCGGTCCACTCGACCGGGGCGACGGCCTGGGCGCCGGGCGGCACGGGGGCGCCGGTCATGATCCGGGCGGCCTGGCCGGGGCCGACCTTGGGGAGTGCGTCGGCACCGGCGGCGATGTCGCCGACCACGGCGAGCACCGAGGGGTACTCGGTGGTCGCGCCGGCGGTGTCGGCGGTGCGGAGGGCGTAGCCGTCCATCGAGCTGTTGTCGAAGGACGGCAGGTCACCCTCGGCGACCACGTCCTCGGCCAGCCGGCAGCCCTGCGCGTCGAGCAGCTGGAGCTCGATGGCGGGCAGCGGGCCGACGGCGGCCAGGACGTCGGCGAGGTGCTCGTCGACCGTCCAGAGCGCGGCCGGACCGGACGGGCCGACCGCCGGGCGGGCGCCCGGTGCCGGGTCCGCGGAGCCGTCGCAGCAGGCTGCGGGGGTGGTACCGCTCTCCGTGGACCCGGTCATCGGCGCGCTCGCTCTCGGTCGGTGTGTCAGTCCTGCAGCTCGGTGGCCACGAACTCGCGCAGCCAGCTGCGGAAGCCCGGGCCCAGGTCCTCGCGCTCGGAGGCCAGTCGGACGATAGCGCGCAGGTAGTCGGCGCGGTCGCCGGTGTCGTAGCGGCGGCCCTTGAAGAGCACGCCGTGCACCTGGCCGCCGACCGCGGCGTCGCGGGTGGCGAGCTCGCGCAGGGCGTCGGTGAGCTGGATCTCCCCGCCGCGGCCCGGCGGGGTCTCGCGCAGCACGTCGAAGACGGAGGGGTCGAGGACGTACCGGCCGATGACCGCGTAGTTCGACGGCGCGTCGGCGGTCTCCGGCTTCTCAACCAGGTCGGTCACCTGGAAGACGTCCTCGCCGAAGCCGTTCGGCTTGACGGCGGCGCAGCCGTACAGGTGGATCTGGGAGGGGTCGACCTCCATGAGCGCGACGACCGAGCCGCCGAGCTCCTGCTGGACCTCGATCATGCGGGCCAGCAGCGGGTCGCGCGGGTCGATCAGGTCGTCGCCCAGCAGGACGGCGAACGGCTGGCCGGCGACGTGCTGCTCGGCGACCGAGACGGCGTGGCCGAGGCCCTTCGGGTCGCCCTGGCGGACGTAGTGCATGTTGGCGAGGTCGACGGACTCGCGGACCCGGCGGAGACGGTCCTGGTCGCCCTTGCGGGCGAGCAGCTCCTCCAGCTCGTAGGCGCGGTCGAAGTGGTCCTCCAGCGCGCGCTTGTTACGGCCGGTGACCATCAGTATGTCGGACAGCCCTGCGGCGGCTGCCTCCTCGACGACGTACTGGATCGCCGGCTTGTCGACGACGGGCAGCATCTCCTTCGGAGTGGCCTTGGTGGCCGGCAGGAAGCGGGTGCCCAGTCCTGCCGCGGGGACCACGGCCTTGGTTACCGGGATTCGGGACTTCGACGTCGTCATGCGTTTACCTTACTAAGGCACGTGTTTCGCCTGGCCGGGCGTCGTTGAGCGGTGCTGGGACAGCACGTCGCCAGACCCGGCCGCAATGGCAGGCAAAGGGGACGTGACGGGTGGGGCGAGGGGGTCCCCTCCGGCACAGGGCGACAGACTACCCGGCTTTTCCGAACGGTTACGTTCGGCTGCGAAGACACCGTCCGGACGCGCGGGGAAGGCCGGGGAGGCACCCGGGGAAACGCCTGCGGGGACGGCTCCGGAACGGTCCGCGGAGGTCCTCCGGAAGGCGGTCGGGGCAACGGTCGGGGCGGTCGGCGAGGTGGTCGGGGCGGCAGCGGACGCGGCGGCCGGGGCGGAGTCCGGCGAGGTGGTCGGCGAGGTGGTCGGGGCGGCAGCGGACGCGGCGGCCGGGGCGGAGTCCGGCGAGGTGGTCGGCGAGGTGGTCGGCGAGGTGGTCGGCGAGCCGGCCGGGGCGGCGGTCCCCCGCCAGCAGTCGCCGCCGGCCCCGCGGGCCACCGCCAGCGCCCGGTCCGCGGCCCGGAGCAGCACGGCCGCGTGGGCGCCGTCCTCGGGCAGGACGGCCAGACCGACCGCCGCGGTGAGCCCGTTGCCCTCCGGGTGGCGGCCCTCCCGGCTGCCCGAGGACCAGTCCAGCAGCAGGTGGCGGCGGACCGACCAGACCAGCCGGTCGGCCACCTGGGCCGCGCCCTCGGCTCCGGTGTCCGGCAGGACGACCAGGAACTCCTCCCCGCTGTACCGGCCCAGGGTGTCGGAGCGGCGGATCTCCATGCCGAGCCGCTGGGCGAGGTCGCGCAGGACCGTCCCCGCGCGGGCCCGGCCGTGCTCGGCGACCACCGCGTCGAAGCCCGCGATCTCCAGCAGCAGGACCGCCAGCGGCCGGGGCCCGTCCTGCTGTCCGTGCTGTCCGTGCTGCTCGGCCCGGCGGGCCCGCTCGATCTCCCGGTCCAGGGTGAGCTGGAGGTGCCGGTAGTTCCAGACGCCGGTGAGCGGGTCGCACGAGGCGGTGCGTTCCAGCTCGGCGCAGCGGGCCTCCAGTTCGGCGATCCGCTCGCGGAGCCCGGCCTCGCGGTCGGCCGCGCCGGACGCGCCGCGCCGCAGGCGGGCGCCGAGCAGGGCGGCACCGGCCAGCGCGGGGGCGCTCAGCACGGCCAGGGCCTGGACCAGCAGCGGGGTGGACATCGGGGCGCCTTCCGCATGTCAGGCTCTGAGCGTCACGGGCCCGGAGCACGGGTCGGAGCAATGGGCGGGGCGGGGATCGGAGCGGTGGAGGAGCGGTGGAGCATCCCATGCACAACGAGAAGGGCGCGCTGAGGACACGGCTGCTGTCCGAACGTCGGGCGCTGGCGGCAGAGGCCCGGGAGCGGGCCGCCACGGCGCTGGCCGGGCACGCCGGGGAACTGGCCGGGCCGGGCGCCACGGTGGCCGCGTACGTCTCGGTGGGCGCCGAGCCGGGCACCCGGCCGCTGCTGGACGCGCTCCGGGCGCGCGGGGCGCGGGTGCTGCTGCCGGTCCTGCTGGCCGACAACGACCTCGACTGGGCG
This sequence comes from Kitasatospora sp. NPDC127035, assembly GCF_042726075.1. NCBI lineage: Bacteria > Bacillati > Actinomycetota > Actinomycetes > Kitasatosporales > Streptomycetaceae > Kitasatospora > Kitasatospora sp. NPDC127035. Next base: position 120,274 of record NZ_JBHXDN010000017.1, read on the forward strand.
GAGTACGCGGGCCCGCAGGAGCTGGCCCCGGCCGGGCGCGGGCTGCTGGAGCCGGTCGGCGAGCGGCTCGGGCCGGAGGCCGTGACCGGGGCGGCACTGGTGCTGCTGCCGGGGTTGGCGGTGGACCGCCGGGGGCTGCGGCTGGGGCGGGGCGGGGGCTCGTACGACCGGGTGCTGGCCAGGCTGGAGCGGGCCGGGGTGCGGCCGGTGCTGGCGGTGCTGCTCTACGAGCACGAGCTGCTGGACCGGGTGCCGGCGGAGCCGCACGACCGGCCGGTGGACCTCGCGCTGACCCCGTCGGGGCCCCACCGCTTGGGGTGAGCGGCCACCCGCGGGCGTACGTCGACGGCCCCGCGCCCCCGGAGCTCCGGGGGCGCGGGGCCGTCGTGGCGGAAGCCGGCCGTCGGGCGTCAGCCGTTGGTCAGCGTCAGCTTGTGCTTCGCCGACCTCTCGACCGCGTCCGGCGAGAACGACCAGGTCAGGAGCTTGCCCTTGAGCCAGAGGTCGGTCTGGTCGTTGTAGTTGGGGTGATAGGCGTGGCCCGAGGCACCGCCGACGTTGATCCAGCGGGACGCGTCGAGGTCGCTCAGGTCGATCACCATCCGCATCGACGGGATCCAGTCGACCTGGTACCCGGCGGCCGCGTTCCAGCCGGCCGCGTCGACCGCCGCCGAACCGCCGGAGAGGCGGTACGGGCCGCGGTTGAGCAGCTTGTGGACGGCGCCGGAGGCGATCGAGGAGTCGTCCGAGCCGAGGGTGCGCTCGCGCAGCTCCAGCTTGTGCAGGCGGCCCCAGCTCCAGGTGGAGATGTCCTTGGTGAGCAGCGAGGTGAGCTCCTGTCGGGCGTTCTTCATCGCCTCGCGGAGGAGGTTGTCCAGGCCCTTCTGCTCCTTGTGCTGGGAGTCGATGTACGTCCACCAGCCGCTGTCGGGCTTCTCCAGCTGCTGCCGGACCACCTCGGTCCAGCGGTCGCCGCCGTCCGGCTGGGCCTTGCCCGGGTCACGGGTGCCGCACTCGGTGACGATGTCCGACTTGCTGTCCGGCTTGGTCGGGTCGGCCTGCTGGCGCACCAGCAGGCAGTTGTCCTCGGCCCGCAGGTCGGCCGGGAACTTCTGGCCGAAGGCGAGCGTGAGCAGCTGGCGCCAGACGCCGTTGTAGTAGGCGGCGGCGGCCGAGTCGGCGTCCTGGTGGTAGTTCCAGTCCTTCAGCAGGTCCTGCGCCTCGCGCACGTAGGGGTCGTCGATCTCGACCTTGAGCAGCCTCGGGACCAGCGTCTTCGCGAGGATGCTGGTGTTGTCGAGCTGCATCTCCTGCATGTCGTCCGGCGAGATCTTGCCGTTGTTCTTGAGCCGGGCGTCGATCTGCTCGGTGATCTCCTTGGCCCGGGTGCCGTACTCCCAGTCCTTGGTCAGCAGGTACTTGTACGACGGGTCGACCACGGCCTGGTTGGCGGTGACGATGTAGCCGCCGGACGGGTTGAAGCTGTACGGCAGGGCGTTGAACGGGACCGGGTCCTTCTTCCACTGGTAGGAGGAGTCCCAGCCCGGTGCCGGGTTGCGGCCGTCGCCGTTGCCGCGGACCGGGACGTACCCGGGGGCCTGGTAGCCGATGTTCCTGGCGTCGGCGTAGATCAGGTTCTGGGCCGGGACGGCGAAGTCCTTGGCGGCCCCCCGGAACTCGTCCCAGTTCTTCGCACGGTCGAGCCCGAAGACGGCGTCCATGGTCTTCCCGGGGATGAGCGCGGCCCACTGCAGGGCGACGCCGTAGCCGGTGGTGCCGCGGTCCGGGGCGGAGGTGCCGTTGGGCGCGTACTTGCCGACGTTCTGCTGCTCGGTGCTGGGGTCGGAGATCAGCGGGGCGCCGGTCCGGGTGGTGCGGACGGTGATGGTGCGGTCGTCGCCGCCGGCGACCTTGATGGTCTCCTTGCGGAGCTCGAACTTCTCCTCCTTGCCGTCCACCAGGTAGGTCTCCGGGCCGGTCACCTTCTCCAGGAAGAGGTCGGTGACGTCGGCGCCGAGGTTGGTGAGGCCCCAGGCGATGTCCTTGTTGTGGCCGATCACCACGCCGGGCATGCCCGCGAAGGTGAACCCGGAGACGTCGTACTGGCAGCTGGGCGAGGCGGTCCGGCAGTGCAGGCCCATCTGGTACCAGACCGAGGGCAGGCCGGGGCCGAGGTGCGGGTCGTTGGCCAGCAGCGGCTTGCCGGTGGTGGTGTGGGTCCCGGCGACCACCCAGGAGTTGGAGCCGATGCCCTGGCCGTTGCGGCCGAGCATCTCGGGCAGCGCGTCGATCCGGGTGGTGACGCCCTTGAGCAGCGCCTCGGTGGTCGTCGCGCCCTGCGCGGTGCCGGTGCCGGTGCCCGGGGCGCCGGCCGGGGCGGAGCCGTCGGCGGGGCGGTAGGTGTCGCTGCTGACGGTGCCGGTCTTCACGATCGTGCCGTTGCGGGCGTACGGGTAGTCCGGGTACAGCTCGGCGATCTTCTCCGGGCTGAAGTCCTGGGCGAGCAGCGCGCGGTCGATCTCCTCCTGGAGGTTCCCGGAGAGGTCCCAGGCCATCGCCTTGAGCCAGGCCACCGAGTCGACCGGGGTCCACTGCTCGGGCTCGTAGTCGCCGTTGACGACGCCGAGCAGGGTGTACTCCAGGGAGGCGCGCGACCCGCCCGGGTGCTCGACGAGCCAGGCGTTGACACCGTCCGCGTAGGCCTGGAGGTACTTCTTGGTCTCGGCCGAGAGCTGGGTGTCGAACTCCTTCTGGGCCACCTGGCGCCAGCCCATGGTGCGGATGAAGGAGTCGGTCTCGACCTGGCCGTCGCCGAACATCTCGGACAGTCGGCCCGCGGTGATGTGCCGCCGGACGTCCATCTCCCAGAACCGGTCCTGCGCCTGGACGTAGCCCTGGGCGCGGAAGAGGTCCTCGGAGGTGTCGGCGTAGAGCTGGGGGATGCCGTTGGCGTCCCGCTTGACGTCGACCGGCGCGCTCAGGCCCGCCACCTTGACGCTGCCGTCGACCTCCGGGAAGGACGCGCGGACCGCGGCCACCCCTCGGTAGCCGCCGTAGCCGGCGCCGGCCACCAGCAGCACGACCAGCACGATCACGATCAGACGGGCGCGCCGGAACTTCTTCGAGCGGGGCATCTGGGTCCTTGCGGTCCTCACTGGGGGGCGGGCGGACATGTCAGGAGCACGGGGCCGTGACAGGGCACCACATTAGGCCGACTCGGCTGGCGGGCGTGCACGGGGGACGCTCACGGTGGAATCGGAGGAGGTCAGAACCCGAGGTGACGGGCCGCACAGCCGGGAAACCTAAAGATATGGCAAAATGTTAGACTGCGTAACGATCCGTAAGGGGAGTAATCGGCGCCGGCCGCCCCCGCCCCTGTCGATCGAGCGCTCCCGGCCTCACCGCCACCAGACACCCCGTCCGCCCCTGCCAGCCCGAGGTGCCCCTGCGTGAATGTCGACCACCTGAACCAGCTGCTCCTCGAATTCTCCGTGATCCTGCTGGTCGCGGTGGTCGCCGTGCGCATCTCGACCAAATCCGGGCTGCCCAGCCTGCTGATCTACCTCGGCATCGGCGTGGCGCTCGGCCAGAACGGGCTCGGCATCACGTTCAACAACGCCGAGCTCACCCAGGTGCTCGGCTACGCCGCCCTGGTGGTGATCCTCGCCGAGGGCGGCCTCAAGACCAACTGGCGCGAGGTCCGGCCGATGATGCCGGCCGCCACCGTGCTCGCCACCGTCGGCGTCGGCGTCAGCGTCTTCGTCACCGCCGCCGGCGCGCACTGGCTGGTCGGCCTCGACTGGCGGACCTCGCTGCTGCTCGGCGCGATCGTCTCCTCGACCGACGCCGCGGCCGTCTTCTCCGTCCTGCGGATGGTCCCGCTGCCGCACCGGCTGACCGGCCTGCTGGAGGCCGAGTCCGGCTTCAACGACGCGCCCGTCGTGATCCTGGTCGTCGCCTTCGCCACCACCGGGGAACTGGACTCCTGGTACGTCCTGATCGGCACCATCCTCGCCGAACTCGCGATCGGCCTCGCGGTCGGCCTGGCGGTCGGCAAGGTCGGCGCCTACGGGATCAAGCACGTCGCCCTGCCGTCCTCCGGGCTCTACCCGATCGCCGTCATGGCGCTCACCGTGCTCGCCTACGCCGGCGGCGCGATGCTGCACGGTTCCGGCTTCCTCGCCGTCTACGTCAGCGCCGTCGTCCTGGGCAACGCCAAGCTGCCGCACGGACCCGCCGTCCGCGGCTTCGCCGACGGCCTGGCCTGGATCGGGCAGATCGGGATGTTCGTGCTGCTGGGCCTGCTCTGCACCCCCGAGACGATGGGCTCGGCCGTGGTGCCGGCGCTGGTGATCGGCGCGGTGCTGGTCTTCGTGGCCCGGCCGCTCTCGGTGGTGACCACCCTCACGCCGTTCCGGCTGCCGGTCCGTGAACAGGCCCTGCTGAGCTGGGCCGGCCTGCGCGGGGCGGTGCCGATCGTGCTCGCCACCATCCCCCTGGTCGCCGGCGCGCCGATGGCCCAGGAGGTCTTCAACATCGTCTTCATCCTGGTCGTGGTCTTCACCCTGCTCCAGGGGCCGACCCTGCCCTGGGTCGCCAAGTGGCTGCGGATCGGCGAGGGCTCGATGGGCCAGGACCTCGGCATCGAGTCGGCGCCGCTGGAGAAGCTGCACGGCCACCTGCTGTCGGTGGCGCTGACGCCGACCTCCCGGATGTCCGGCGTGGAGATCGGCGAACTGCGGCTGCCGGCCGGCGCGGCGGTGACCCTGGTCGTCCGCGAGGGCAACAGCTTCGTGCCGGACAAGGACACGGTGCTGCGCGGCGGGGACGAGCTGCTGGTGGTGACCACCGACGAGGTGAGCGAGGCGGCGGAGCGGCGGCTGCGGGCCGTGGACCGTGGCGGCAAGCTCGCCGGGTGGCTGTACGGGCGGGAGTGAGCCCCCGGGCTCATGGGCGCCGGGGGTCGGGGGCGGGGCGCCGGGCGCCGGGGGGGGGGGGGGGGGCGGGTGGCGCCGCCCGGTGACGCCGGCCCGGCCGTCCGGCCCGGCCGACGCCGTGGGGTGTTCGGCCGGCGTTCACCTTCGATCGACAGGACAGTTTTGGACGAGCCCTGTATTGTGGAGGTAAGCGCGCCATCTACGCGCGTATAGCTACTCGGAATGACACACCCAGCATCTGCCTGATGCAGAGTTGGCGCGACCGTTCGGCGGCCGCGGTCCGGCCCTCGGCGACCCCGCGGCCGGCCCGGTATCTACCCCGGTCGACGCGCGAGAGGACGACTCTCGGCGCCGTCGGGGCTTTTTCATGCCCTGCCGCGCTACCAGGCAGTAGGAAGGACCGACCGTGACGGCCCGCCGAACGGTCGACGACACCATGCCCGGGCACGACCTGCCCGCCGCGCCCGGGGACCGCGCCGACGCCGCCCCCACCCGGGTCGGGTACGGCGCGCTGCTGCGCACCCCCGGCGTGTGGACGTTCCTCGTCCCCGCCTTCGCCGCCCGGCTCCCCTACGCGATGCTCAGCCTCGGCATCCTGCTGCTGATCCGCGACACCCACGGCTCCTACGGCACCGCCGGCACCGCCGCCGCCGTCTCGGCCGTCGCCCAGGCCCTGGTCGGGCCGCAGACCGGCCGGCTGGCCGACCGCCTCGGCCAGGCCGCCGTCCTGGTGCCGACCGTCGTGGTGCACGCCGTCTCGGTCGGTGCGCTGATCGCCCTGGCACTCGGCCACGCGCCGGTCTGGAGCCTCTTCCTCGCCGCCGCGGCGGCCGGCGCCTCCGTGCCGCAGATCGGCGCGATGGTCCGGGCCCGCTGGGTGGCCAGGCTGTCGGCGGAGGGCACGCCGCCGGCCAAGCTGAACACCGCCTTCGCCTTCGAGTCCGTGACCGACGAGTTCACCTTCGTGATCGGCCCGGTGCTGGCCTCCGCCATCGCCACCACGGTCAACCCGGCCTCCGGACTGATCGTCGAGGCCACGCTGACCGTCGTCGGCGGGCTCGCCTTCGCCGCCCAGCGACGCACCGCGCCCGCGCTGCACCCGGCCGTTCCGGGCGCCCGCCGGGTCTCCGCCCTCGCCTCGCCCGGCGTCCGACTGCTGGCCGGCGCGTTCCTGGGCGTCGGCACCGTCTTCGGCGCGATGCAGGTCTCCGTCGCCGCGTTCACCGAGTCGGCCGGACAGCCCGGGGCCAGCGGCACCGTGTACGGGATCTTCGCCGGTGGGTCGATGCTGGCCGGCGTGCTGTACGGCATGATCGCCTGGCGGCACGCCGCCCGGCACCGGATGCTCGCGAGCTACGCCCTCCTGGTCATCGGCTGCTCGACGCTCTGGGCGATGCCCAACCTGGTCTCGCTGGCCGTCGCCGGCCTGTTCTGCGGTCTCGCCATCGCACCGACCCTGATCACCGGCTACACGCTGGTCGAGACGCTGGTCGAGGACGGCGCCAAGACCGAGGCGTTCACCTGGCTGACCGGCGCCATCGGGCTGGGCCTGGCGGTCGGGTCGATGGTCGCCGGGCAGCTGGTCGACGGGAGCGGCCCGTCGGCCGGGTTCCTGGTGCCGGTGGCCGGCGCCGGGCTGGGCCTGGTCGCGCTGGTCTCCCTGCGGGGGCTGCTGGTCGCGCCGGGGACCCGGAGCGCGGCAACCGCCGACGCGGGCGCCGCGCCCGGTCCGGGCACGGGCGCGGGCGCCGCTCCGCAGCTGGTGGGCGCCGCCAAGGGCTGATCGCCGGGCGGCGCGGGGCGGCGTCCCGCCGACGGGCCGGACTCATCTCACACCCGAGTCGCTGGACTGATCCAGCGGAATGCCGCATCATTGACCATCGTTAGCACTCATCAGGCGAGAGTGCCAGGAGGAAGACAAGTGCCCACGTACCAGTACCAGTGCACCGAGTGCGGCAACGGCCTGGAGGCGGTGCAGAAGTTCACCGACGAGCCGCTGACCACCTGCCCCGACTGCGAGGGGCGCCTGCGCAAGATCTTCTCCGCCGTGGGTGTGGTCTTCAAGGGCTCCGGTTTCTACCGGACCGACAGCCGCTCCTCCTCCAGCAGCTCGGTGAGCACCGGCTCGTCGACCCCCTCGTCGACGTCGACCTCGTCGTCGTCCTCCTCGTCGGGCGGCTCCGCGCCCGCGGCGAGCCCCGCTCCCGCAGCGGGCTGACCGCCCCGACGAAGCCCGGACTGCCGGACTGCCGAGACAGAACGACCGAACGGCCCGTCGACCCGCAATATGCGGGTCCGGCGGGCCGTTCGCATTCCCGGATTCTCTCAATTCCCCCGAACGGCGCAGAAGTGCACCCGTTCGGCGGAGGCCGGTCCTCCCCGGGCCCGAGTTTTCCACAGGGCAGGGAAAGGGGCTTCCGACCACCGGGCCGGCGGCCCAGAGTGTGCGTCACGAGAAGCCGGCCCGCCGCCACCCGGAAACGGACCCGGTGGGGGCCGGCACCCTGCGACCACCGGTGGTGCCCGTGCCGACCAGGAACCCCTCCCGCCCGCTCCCCTTCCCGCTGCCGCCACTGCCCGCGCCGAGCGTCCCGCCACGACAGCCGGTGCCGTCGTTCCCGCCGATCAGGCGCGGAGCCGGGCGCGGACACCGGCTCCGACAGGCGCTCCGGCAGGGCCCAGGGGCCCTGGCCGTCCTCGTGCTCGCGGCGGCCGTGGCACTCACCTTCGGCCCCGCGCGAGCGGGCCTGCCACCGCCGGAGACGGCCTCCGTCCACCGAACGGGTTGTCAATCAGAGGGAGCTGAAGATCACCCGTAACCGGATTTCGACTTCGTCGTTCACGCGGCATGAAAGGCTTCAAGGAATTCCTGCTGCGTGGAAATGTCGTCGAGCTGGCCGTCGCCGTGGTCATCGGCGCCGCTTTCACCAACATCGTCAACGCCTTCGTCAAAGGCGTGATCAACCCGATCGTCGGCGTGTTCGGCGCCAAGGATCTCGCGGCCTACACCTCCTGCCTCAAGGGGCCCTGTGAGGTGACCGCGGCCGGTGAGGTCACCACCGGCATCCTCATCCTCTGGGGCAGCGTGCTGAGCGCGGTCCTGCAGTTCCTGATCACCGCCGCCGTCGTCTACTTCTGCCTGATCCTGCCGATGACCACCTATGCCGCCCGGCGCAAGACGCCGGCCGAGATCCGGGCGGAGGCCGAGGCCAAGGAGGTCCTCCTGCTCACCGAGATCCGCGACGCCCTGGTCACCCGGACCCTCTGAGGCGAACCGGGCCCGGCCGCCGGTCAGTCGCCGTGGTGCGGCGGGCGCTGGCTCAGGTACCAGTCCAGCCCCCGCCCACCGCTCTCCCCCGCCTCCGGGCGGCTGCCCCAGCCCGCGTCGGTGTCGTCCCGGGACTGCTGGTCCAGCGGGTCCCGGAAGACCAACCGCGCCCGGTCCGCCCCCGCGCCCGCCCGGGCGCCCCGGGCCTGCTCCCGACCGTCCGCCGACACCCCGTCCGCCACGGCTCCGCCCGCCGGATCCTTCTCCACCGCCGCGTCTCCGCCGTCCATGCCGCTCACACCGTCACCCATGCCGTCCACCGCCTTCGCCGATCCCCCGCCCGTCCCTACAGCCTAGAAGGCCCTGCCCCGCCGCCGCGGACGCACGTGGGCCCGGGGGGGGGGGGGGGGCCCCGGGCCCCCCCCGCCCCGGGCGGGTTTAAACAAAAACCAGCCCACCCGACCCACGAATAAAGAGTGTTGGGTGGTGGGGGTGGAATGAGG
>NZ_JBHXDN010000017.1:128991-138399 GCF_042726075.1 Kitasatospora sp. NPDC127035
CCGTCCCTCGCCAGACCCCCCCCCCTCTCCCCCCGCCTCTCCCCCCCCCCCCCCCCCGCGGCGCCCCCCGGGGGGGGGGGGGGGGCCCCCCCCCCCCGGGCCCCACCACGCCCCGTTCTCCCGACCGTCGGCCGTCACGCCGCCTCGAAGCCCGCGTGGTCGGCGATCTTCTTCAGCTCGGCCAGCGCGTGCTTCTCGATCTGGCGAATCCGCTCCCTGGTCAGGCCGTGCTGCTTGCCCACCTCGGTCAGAGTGCGCTCGCGGCCGTCCTCCATCCCGTACCGCGACCGGATGATCGAGGCCGTGCGGTCGTCCAACCGCCCGATCAGGTCGTCCAGCTCCTCGCGGCGGAGCATGACCATCACGGCATCCTCCGGCGAGGTCGCCCCGGTGTCCTCGACGAGGTCGCCGAACTGCGTCTCGCCCTCGTCGTCGACCGACATGTTCAGACTGACCGGGTCACGTGCCCAGTCCAGCACGTCCTTGATCCGGGCCTCGGTGGTGTCCAGCTCGGCCGCGATCTCGGACGGGTCGGCCTCCCGGCCCAGCTCCTTGGACTTCTCCCGCTGCACCCGCCGGATCCGGCCCAGCTCCTCCACCAGGTGGACGGGAAGCCGGATCGTGCGCGACTGGTCGGCGATCGACCGGGTGATCGCCTGCCGGATCCACCACGTGGCGTAGGTGGAGAACTTGAAGCCCTTGGCGTAGTCGAACTTCTCGACCGCCCTCACCAGGCCCGCGTTGCCCTCCTGGATGAGGTCCAGGAGCGGCAGGCCGCTGCGCGGGTAGCGCCGGGCGACGGCCACCACGAGACGGAGGTTGGACCGGATGAAGACGTCCTTGGCGCGCTCGGCGTCCTCGGCTATCGCCTCCAGCTCGTCGCGCTGCACGCTCGCGGGGAGCTCGTCCTCCTCCAGCAGGTGCTGGGCGTACACACCGGCCTCGATCCGCAGTGAGAGCTCGACCTCCTCGGCGGCATCGAGCAGGGGCGTCCTGGCGATCTCGTCGAGGTACATGCCGACCAGGTCACGGTCGGCCTCGAAGTTGGTCGGGCGGGCCGCGCGAGTCCGGTCGGCCCTGTCGCGAACGACGGCACGGGTGGCCATGCTTGTGCTCCCTTTGCTGGTGTTGCCGAGGTCTGCCTGCCTGCCCGGAGCGGGCAAGAAGCGGGGGCCCCCGCGGGGCCTCACACGTAACGATCCAACGAACAGATTCCGGACAACATTCCCAAGTCGCTCAGATTCTTCCGGCGATGCAGTATCCTGCCGGATTTCACCGCGATCCTGGACGGAGGGTGACCGCTCGGACACCTGAGGTGCCGGCTCCGAAGCCAGGCCGGCCCGGGGCGGACGGCGGGTCGACGCCCTCGCCGCGACCCGCGGCGCACTCCCGCGCACCGCCCCTCTTCTCGTGAACCCCCGGGCCGGCGCCCGCGTTCCCCACGGGCCGCGCCCGCCCCCGGGCGCACGCAGGTCCTCCGCACAAAAGATGCCAAATCGCTATCGGTCCAGCGCTCGATCGGCACGACCGGCTGGGAAGGTGTCAGCCATGCACCTGACCAACAGCTCGCCCACCATCACCCCGCGTGATCGCCACCTGCTTCGGCACGCGGCTCTCGCGGTCGGCTGTGCCGCGCTGTTCGCCGTGCTGGCGGCCCTGGTGCAGACGGCCTGGCGCCCGCTCGCCCGCTTCGACCACGCGTCGGTCGGCGACCTGCACCACTACGCCACGGAGCACACCGTGTGGACCGCCGCGGTGCAGATGTTCTCCAACATCGGCGGCACCGTCACCATGCGGACGGTGCTCGGCCTGGTCGCGGTCTGGCTCTGGCTGATCGGCGCACGGGTGCTGGCCGGCTGGGTGGCGGCGCAGACCCTGATCGGCTGGGGCGGCCTGTGGGTCCTGAAGCTCTCGTTCGGCCGCGAGCGGCCCACGTTCCCCGAGCCGGTCTCGCACGCCGGCGGCCCGGCCCTCCCCTCCGGCCACGCGATGGCCTCCGCGATCACCTGTGTCGTCCTGGTCGGCCTGCTCTGGCCCCGGGTCCGCCGATCCGGCCGGATCGCCGCCTGCTCGGTCGCCGCCCTCACCGTGCTGGCGGTCGGCTTCACCAGGGTCGCCCTCGGCGTCCACTGGCCCAGCGACGTCCTCGCCGGCTGGCTCGCCGCCGGTATCGTCCTCGGCGCCGTGACGGTCGTCATCGAGCTGTCGCGTCCCGGCGCGCTGGCCCGCGACGTCCGACGGGTGGACTGGCGCACCCGCCCCCGGGTCCAGCGCGTCCTCGTCTCTCCCACCGGCCTGCCCGACGACGCCGCGGAACCCAGCGGTCACCCCGACGAACTGATCCGCTGACACGCCCCTCGGAGCCACCTCCGCCGGCACACTCCGCCCGCTCCCGGCACGGATCTGGCCGGGCCGGGTCGGGCTCCGGGCGCTCTGCGTCGGTCGGCGCCCAAATCCCTGCCTGCCGGACCGTGGTGGCGGGGACCGACCGTGTCCGATCCGGGCCGGGCCGAGCACAGGCAACGCTGAGCGGCCGGTGACACGTGACGACGAAGGGCCGGCTCCGAGGATCCCCTCGTGAACCGGCCCTTCTCACGTCATCCGCCGTGATCGGCGCTGTGCCCCAGGCAGGATTCGAACCTGCGACACCGGCTTTAGGAGAGCCGTGCTCTATCCCCTGAGCTACTGAGGCGGGGATGACCGCTGACAGCCTAGCGGATCGGCGGAGGGAGGGGTGGCGGTACGAGGCGGGGCGGCCGGACCGACGGGGAGTCAGCTCCGCCGGGAGGACGGAGCCCGGGTGCGGAGCGGGGGCCACCGGTGATCACCCCCCGAGCTGATCACTCCGCAGGGGCGGCGGATAGCCTGGGTGAACAAACGTGCCGGTGGGGGCATTGGCGTCCACCGGGGAGGACCACAGCGAGGACGGGGCGCGCCAGCATGACGTCGGGGGACCAACAACGGTACCGGCCCGCCGTTCTTCGGCTGCTGCAGACGGTGTGGCTCTGGCCGGCGCTGATCATGCTGGTCGTGGGCGGGTACCGGCTCGGCACGCCCGACCTCTGGCGGGACGAGGTGGCGAGCTGGACGGCGGCCACCCGCCCGCTCGGGGACCTGCTGCGGATGCTGCAGCACGTCGATGCCAGCAACGGCACCTACTACGTGCTCCTCCACGGCTGGACGGCGGTGTTCGGCGACTCGGTGATCTCCCTGCGGCTGCCGTCGGTGCTGGCCATGGCCGGTGCGGCCGGGTTCGTGGCGCTCACCGCCGAGCGGCTGTTCGGCGGCCGCGTCGCGGGGATGTCCGCCGGGGCGCTCTTCGCGGTCGTGCCACTGGTCTCCCGGTACGCGCAGGAGGCCCGCTCCTACGCGCTGGTGACCTGTGCGGTCGCGGCCGCGACCTGGTTCCTGCTCCGGGCGCTGGACGAACCGACGCTGCGGCGGTGGGCGCCGTACTGCGTGGCGATGGCGGTCGCGGGGGCGGGACACCTGGTCTCGCTGAGCACCCTGGTCGGACAACTCGCCCTGGTGACGCCGTACCTGGTCCGCCGCGGCGCGGCGCGGCGACGGCTGCTGTGGCGGCTCCCCCTGGCGGTGGCCGTCGCGGCGCTGGCCGCGCTGCCGGTGGCGGTGCTGGGCAACCGGCAGTCCGGGCGCCAGTTGGGCTGGCTCGCCCGGCCGAGCCTGGACCAGCTGTGGCACTTCGGCGAGCCGCTCTTCGGTTCGGCCCGGGTGTTCCACGTCTTCGTGGTGCTCGGGCTGCTGGCCCTGGCCCTGCCCGGACGCCGGCGGCCCGCGGTCCAGCTGCTGCTGCTCGCGGTACTGCCGGTGCTGGCGGTCTGGGTGATGTCGCGCGGCTCGACCTCGTACTTCCTCGACCGGTACCTGCTGTTCACGGTGCCCGCCTGGGCGGCGCTGGCCGGCGGCGGGATCCGCGCCGTGTACGGCGCGGTGGTGGCGGTCGCCCGGCGGACCCGGACGCCCCGGGAGCTGCGGGTGGCGGGGCTGCTGCTGGCGCTCGGGCTGGTCGCGACGGCGGGAGTGGTGGCCCTGCCCCGGCAGTCGCTGGTCCGCTACCAGGGTTCGCACTCGCAGTCGAAGGAGCCGTACCAGGCGGCGGCCGGGCTGATAGCCGCCGGCTACCGTCCCGGTGACGGGCTGGTCGTGCCGCTCGGCGACCAGGCCTGGTCGATGGTGGGACCGGGTGTCTCCTACTACCTGCCGGACCGGGTGCAGCCGTACCCGGTGTTCGTCGAACGCAGTGCCGCCCAGGCCGAGGACCTCTTCCCGGTGGCGTGCCCGCGGCCCGCCGACTGCACGGGGCCCGGGCGGCGGGCCTGGCTGCTGGTGCTCGGGGACACCGCCGATCCGCTGGCCGTGCTGCCCGGCGACCAGGTGGCGGCCCTGCGCGAACGGTACGGCCCGCCGGACCGGGTGACACCGCTCGGCGGGGTGACCCTGGCCCTGCTGGACGGCACGCGCTGACGCCGTAGCGCCGCTCGTACCCTCCGGAGCGCGGTCAGCGGTCACTCCTCGCCCGCCTCGCACGTCCCTCCCTCCCCCGGGCACGTCGCGGCCGGATGTTCCGGGCCACGCCGCCACGCCGCCGTGCCGCCCGCGCGCCGTGCCCCCGTCGCCCCCGGATGCGCGCTCCCGGAGGGCGGGCGACCATGGTGCGCAGTGACCAGGTCGGGAGGACGGGCCCGTGAGCGAGCAGCCGACCGGCCGGAGGACCCGGCGGAAGGCCCGGCGGAGGGCGCGGTGGAGAACGCGGTCGGCCGAGCTGACCGGATACGCGCGCGGACTGCCCGAGCACGTGCCGATGGTGGGCCGGGCCCTGCACCATCTGATCCGGGTCAACCTGCTGGACTGCGCGACCCGGCTGGCCGCCCAGGCGTTCCTGAGCGCACTGCCGGCACTGTTCGTGGTGGCGGTCTTCACCCCGGCGGCGATCCGGGAGGGCGTGGTGCGGTCGCTGCGCAAGGAGCTGGGTCTGGAGGGCGACGCGGCGCAGTCGGTGCAGCAGTTGCTCGGGACCGGCCACGAGCAGGACACCGGGTTCGGACTGCTCGGCGCGCTGGTGACGCTGTTGTCGGCGACGGCGCTGAGCCGGGCGATGCAGCGGGTCTGCGAGCGCTGCTGGGAACTGCCGAAGTCGGGGACGAGGGTGGCGGCCTGGCGCTGGCTGGTCTGGCTGGCGGTCTGGCTGGTCACCCTGGTGCTGCAGACGCCGGTCCGGGACGGCTTCGGGTTGGGGGCCTGGCTGGGGATCCCGCTGACGTTCCTGGACGGGACGGCGATCTGGTGGTGGACGCAGCACCTGCTGCTGGGCGCCCGGGTGCGCTGGCTGCCGCTGCTGCCGGGGGCGCTGCTCTGCGGGACGGTGGTGGTGGGCCTCGGGGTGGCCTCGCGCGTCTACCTGCCGGGCGCGATGGCTCGCAGCATCGGCCAGTTCGGGCCGTACGGGGTGGTCTTCACCGGGCTGTCCTGGCTGATCGTCATGTTCGCCGGGCTGACGGTGTCGATCGCGCTGGGCCGGGTGGTGTCCGAGGAGGAGTCGGTCGCGGGGCTGTTGGGTTCGCGGACCGAACCCGGCCGCTGGGGCGGCGCACGGTTCTGAGCCCCGGGCGGAGCGGGTGCCTGCCGCTCCGCCCGGGGTGTCGCTCAGAGGGCGCGGGTGAGCCGGGAGGCGATGGACGGCGGGTTCAGGTCGGACTGGAGCACGGCCGGGACCTCGATCCGGTTGTCGCCCTCGCCCGAGCGCAGCACGCCGACCTTGTCGCCCGCCCTGGCGGTGTGGCCGACCTTCACCGGGTCCAGCACGAGGGTCGCGGTGATGCCGGGGAATCCGGCCACGGTGAGGTCCTTGCCCGCGACGACCGGGACGGTGCCGCCGAGCCCGTCCTCGACCCGGCCGACCACCTCGCCCTGCTTGGCGAGGCTCTGTCCGGTCAGCCCGTTCTGGGCGGCCTGGATCTGCTTGGCGCTGACGTTCTGGACCATCTTGAGGATGCTGGGCTCGGCGGTGGTCGCCGGCTGGCCGAGGGTGACGCCGAGGATCAGCCGGCGCACCCCGCCGACCTCCTTGTAGGCGGCCCACATCAGGCAGCCGCCGGCCGGGGTGCTGGAGCCGGTCTTGACCCCGATGATGCCGTTCTTGGGGGAGATCAGGGTGTTGGTGTTGGAGATCTTCTGGTTGTTGAAGGTGGTGTCCGGGGTCGAGACGATCTGCCGGAAGATCTCGTCCTGCATGACCTGGCCGGCCAGCTTCAGCTGGTCCTTGGCGGTGCTCTTGGTGTCCGGGCTGAATCCGGCCGGGTCGGTGTAGGTCGTGTTGGTCATGCCGAACCTGGCGGCGGTGTCGTTCATCTTCCTGACGAACGCCTCCTCCGAACCGGCGTCCCAGCGGGCCAGCAGCCGGGCCACGTTGTTGGCCGACGGCAGCATCAGCAGTTCCAGGGCCTGGTACTGGCTGATCTGCTGGCCCTCGACCAGGGTGGCGCGGGACTCGTCGACGTTGCCGGACTCCTGGGCCGCCTGCTTGTCGACGGTGATCTTCGGCCCGCTCTCGCCCTTCTTGAGCGGGTGCGACTGGAGGATCAGGTAGGCGTTCATGACCTTGGTGACGCTGGCGATCGAGGCGGGCGTCTCCTGACCGGAGCTGCCCAGGCTGCCGACGCCGACCACCTCGGCGGCCGACTGGCCCTTGGCCGGCCAGGCCAGGTCGAGCGGGTCACCGGCGAAGGTGAAGCCGCCCGGGGCGGTGAGCCGCACCTTGCCGTCCGGCAGCGGGCGGAGCAGCTGGGCGGTCACCGCCGCGCCGAGGACGACGGCCAGGAACAGGGTCCAGATGGTGATCCGCTTGAGGGCGCGGCGCAGCGGGGAGACTGGGCGGGCGCTGAGTGCGGCCAGGACCTCCATCGCCTCGGAGGTCGACTCCGGGGACGGCTCCGGGGCGGGAACGGGCTCCGGGGCGGGGAGCGGTTCGGGCTCCGGCAGCGGCGGCGCGGGCGGCACCGGCCGGCGGTCGGGGGTGGGCAGCGGTTCGGGGGCCGGGGTGGGCCCGGGCTCCGGGGCGGGGGGTACGGGTGCGGGCCGGGGCAGCGGTTCCGGGTCGGGGGTCGGCTCGGGCTCGGGCAGCGGGCGCGGCGCCGGCGGCGCGGGGACGGTGCCCGCACCGGGGGCCGCGGGGGCGCGGAAGGCCCGAAGGGCCCGGGTCCGCTCCGCGTGGTCCGGCTTCTCGAACTTCTCCGTCTGCTCCGTCTGCTCGGGCCGGTCCGTCCGCTCGGGCCTGCCGGTGTCCGGGGCGGCTCCGGCGGCGGCGCCCCCGGTGGGTCCGGCGGTCGAGGAGTCGGCGGTCGCGGCCCCGGCGGCACCCCCGCCGTCCGTCCGCATGGCGAGACGGGGGTCGGCGGCCGGGCGCTTCGCCGGCCCGTCCCCGCCCCGCACGCCACCGGTCCCGAGGGGTTCCACCAGCTCCTCCGGCAGGCGCAACGCGGTCGTGGCCTCGTCGGCGGGGAGCCGCAGGGCGGTGGTCGCATCTTCGGCGGGGAGCCGCAGGGCGGTGGTCGCGTCGTCGGCGGGCAGTCGCAGGGAGGTGGTCGCCTTGTCCGACGGCAGGCGCAGCATCGTCGTCCGGATGTCCGCATCCCGGACGCGGAGGTGGGCGGTGGTGCCGCCCCGGGGCGCGCCCGACGCGCCGGAGGCGGTGGCACCGGAGCGCTCCGCACCGGCCGACCCGGCCTCGGACCCGGCCTCGGACCCAGCCTCCGACCCGGTCTCGGAAGCCGGCCCGGGCTCGGAAGGGGTCACGGCGTCGGAGCCGGACGCGGACGCGGATCCGGACGCGGTCGCGGTCGCGGGCTCGCCGGACTCGGGTGCGGAGCCGACCGCGGCCGACCCGGCGGCGGCGCCTCCGCCGGCACCGACCGCCGCCGCGGCAACCTCC
This sequence comes from Kitasatospora sp. NPDC127035, assembly GCF_042726075.1. NCBI lineage: Bacteria > Bacillati > Actinomycetota > Actinomycetes > Kitasatosporales > Streptomycetaceae > Kitasatospora > Kitasatospora sp. NPDC127035. The sequence goes on from NZ_JBHXDN010000017.1 coordinate 136,940, forward strand.
TCGGAGGCCGCGGCGGCAGCGGTCCGTTCCCCGTCCCGCTCCCGCGCCCGCTCGCCGTCCCGCAGCACCCTGTCGGGGGACTCGCCCACGTAACCCAGCCTCCTCAACGCCCGGCGGGGCACCGGCAGACCCGATTTCGGGAAGCCGGTACCCCGCCCCGTGTACCTGTACAGTCTCCGCCACCCGCGACCGTTTGCGGTCGCCCACACCCCGCCCGACCGGCGGTTATTGCCGTGGCGCGGCCGCACTGCGGCCTGTTCAACGGTCAGACGCCGGGCCCGCCACGGCCGGTTCCCCCGCTCGATCGCAAGGTCACGATTCGGAGGCGTACTCGACAAGCCCGTGTGAGAGGCGTCACGCTGTTTCCCATCCACGCGGGGAGGCTTGGATGGGCAAGAGCCGCAGAACTATTCCCGAGGAACTCTTGCTGCTCGCTTTGGACCCGGCCACGGGCACCACTGCGCAGCCGCAGACCCTCGACCTCGGACTCGCCGGGGCCCAGCTCGTCGAGCTGTCCCTGGCCGGACGGATCGTTCCGGAGGGAGACCGCATCGCCGTGGTACTGCCACGGCCCACCGGTGACCCGACACTCGACCACGCGCTGGAGCTGTTGCGGCGACGTGGCAGTCCGGTCCGCGCCGCGCACTGGATCGGCGGGCCCCGACTGGGGCTCCGGCAGACCTATCTGGCGCACCTCGAACGGTGCGGCATGGTCACGGCCGTGCCGGGCCAGGTGTGCGGGGTGCTGCCGACGACGCGCTATCAGGCGTCCGACGACTGCACTAACGCTGCGATCAAGCAGCGGTTGGACACCGCGATCCGCACCGGCGTGCCGCCGGACCCGCGGACCGCGGCGCTCGCCGCGCTGGCGCACTCGGTGGGGCTGGGCAAGCACCTCTACCCGGGCAACGAGGGCCGGTCGTCACGGTCCCGGCTGCGCGACCTGATCCGGTACGACCCGCTGGGCGGGATGGTCGCGCACGCCGTGATGGACGTGCAGAACGGCCTGCCGAGCCAGCAGAACCGTTCCGCCCAGAGCGGCGGCGCGGCCCCGGCCGCGAGCAACGGCCGTCCGGCCCCACGCTCGGCGCCCGCACGCGGGTCCGGCGGACGGGTCGCGGCCCCTCGCGTCGGCGTCCGCTGACCCGACGGGGCAGGTCCGGCCGGCCGGGTAGGACCGGTTGCCGGACCGGCACGCGAACCACCCGCGCGCAGGGAACTCACCGGCGCGCAGAGCGGCGCTCGCCGCATCGCTCGCGCCGCACGGCGGCGCCGAGCAACCAGCAGTGAGAAGGGGCGGGGGGCCCCGACCGGAGTAGCCCGCGGCCCCCCCACCCCCCGGCCCACCGGGACCCGCCCCACGAGGCACCCACCCGGCGCGCGGGACGAAGGCCGGCGCCCCGCACGAGGGGTGCCGGCCTTCCGCACGGACCGGTCAGGCCGCCGTGAGCCCCGCGACC
>NZ_JBHXDN010000017.1:138409-153294 GCF_042726075.1 Kitasatospora sp. NPDC127035
GCCCGCGCCCGCGCCCCCCCCGACCACCTCCCGGGCGGGGGGGCCCCCCCCCCCCCCCCGCCCCCCCCCCCCCCCCCCCCTCCGCCGTCCCCACGGGCGGTCCGACCCCACTCGGCCCGGCCCGATCCCCCGCAGAACGTCGTCCGCACCTCGGCCGCATACCGCCCCCGCACGTGCCACCCGCACTTGCGCGGCCCCGCGCCGCGTCCGCACGATGTCCGCACCGCCGTCGCAGCACCACCGAAACGGGCCGCGGAGTCGCATTACCACTCCGGGGGGTCCGTTGTCTCACCGAAGCGCTTTTCCGATGATCTGTTCTACTGCGCTCCTGTGATAACCCGGCGCCGACCTGATCCAAGGTGACATGCTGCACAACGTCAGGGGGGTTGATCCCGATTTCCACAGTGTTCCGAGGACTGCCGTTCCAACGATCACCAGAAGTCCGACCGGAGGCCGACGTGTCCGCGAACATCAATCCCACGGTGCGCCGTCGGCGCCTCGGTTCGGAACTGCGCAAGCTCCGCGAGGGCCTCAGCATGACGGCCGAGGAGGTCGCCGGCCGGCTGATGGTCTCCCAGTCGAAGATCAGCCGACTGGAGAACGGCCGCCGCTCCATCAGCCAGCGGGACGTCCGTGACCTCTGCGACGTCTACAACGTCACCGACGAGGCGATGCGGGCCAGCCTGATGGAGATGGCCCGGGAGTCCCGGCAGCGCGGCTGGTGGCACGACTTCAACGACATGCCGACCCCCTACAGCGTGTACATCGGGCTGGAGGCCGAGGCCTCCTCGATCCGGGCGTACGAGTCCTCCTTCGTCCCCGGGCTGCTGCAGACCGAGCAGTACGCGCAGGCCGTGGTCGAGGGCACCCAGCCGGACACCGACGCGCTCTCCGTCCAGCGCCGGGTCCAGGTCCGGATGAAGCGCCAGGACCGCGTCCAGGGCGAGAACCAGCTGGGCAGCCTCTGGACCGTCATAGACGAGGCGGTGCTGCGCCGGGAGGTCGGCAGCCGCGACGTGATGGCCGACCAGCTGAAGCACATGCTGGAGCTGAGCCAGCGCCCCAACATCACCATCCAGGTCATCCCGTTCGCGCACGGCGCCCACCCCGGCATGACCGGGACATTCTCCCTGCTGGAGTTCCCCGAGTCAGCCGATTCCACGGTTGTCTACTTCGAAGGGGTGACGAGCGATCTCTACCTGGAGAAGGAAGCCGACGTGCGCCGCTATACCAGTCTCTACGACCACCTGCGGGCAGCCGCGCTCGGGGTGACGGAGAGCCGGTCGCTGATAGCCACGATTGAAGAGGGATACCACGGATGAGCACCACCTTCGAGAACGGGACGACCTGGTACAAGAGCAGTCACAGCGGCGGCAACGGCGCCTGTGTGGAGATCAGGGTGCCCGCCGCCGACGCGGTGGCGGTCCGGGATTCCAAGGATCCCGAAGGTCCGCAACTGCGTTTCTCCGCCGAGGCCTGGAACGTCTTCGCCACCGAGGCCGGAGCCGGGGTGTTCGGCGGGTTCTGACCTCGCGTCGCACCGCTTCTCGGCCCAGGTGCCCGTAGCGGTGTCCGTCGCCCTCTCCCGGGCGGCGGACACCGCTACGGGCATCTGGGCGTCCGGAGCCATGCACCCGTCAAGACCGGACCCCGCCGCACGACGGCCCGGTCGCTCGACGGCCCCGCCGCACGACGGCCCGGTCGCTCGACGGCCCCGCCGCCCGACGGCCTCAGCCGAGCACCGGGTAGCGGGCCGACCAGGCCTCGCCCTCCGGGGTCCGTGCGCTGTGCAGTTCGGGCCCGTGCAGGAGTTCCAGGACGAAGTCGTCCGCCAGCTCCAGCAGCGCCCCGCGCCCCTCCAGGCCCACCACCAGGCCGGGCGGCAGCGCGGTGTCACCGTGCAGCACTCCCAGCAGGTTGCCGCAGATCGCGCCGGTGGAGTCGCTGTCCCCCGAGTGGTTCACCGCCAGCAGCAGCCCGGACCGGACGTCGTGCGCGACCAGTGCGCAGTACACCCCGATCGCCAGCGCCTCCTCGGCGACCCAGCCCTCCCCCAGCGCCTCCACCCGCTCGGCGGACGGCTCCCCGGCCCGCACCGCGTCCAGTGCCGCCCGCAGCGCGGCCGTCGTCTCCTCGTGCGCCGGCCGCTCCGAGAGCAGGGCGAGCGCCAGGTGCACCCCCTCCTCCAGGGTGCCGCCCCGGGCCACGGTCTGGACGATCACCGCCAGCGCACCCGCCGAGAGGTAGCCGGTGGGGTGGCCGTGGGTCAGCACCGAGCACTCCACCGCCAGCTGGAACACCAGCCCCGGCTCCCAGGTGGTGAGCAGCCCGAACGGCGCCGCCCGCATCACCGTGCCACACCCCTTGGAGTGCGGGTTCTTCGGCGACTCCAGGGTGCCCAGCCGGTCGGCGTCCACCCCGGAGAGCCCGGACAGGCAGGCCTGCCCGGGCGCCCGCTGCGCGTACAGCCACTCCTCCCGGCCGAGCCAGCCGAGGTCGGACCGGCGTTCGTCCGGTCCCCAGTCCCGTTGGGTGGCGGCCCAGCGCAGATAGGCGCGGTGGACGTCGGTGGGCGGGTGCCAGCTGCCGGTGTCCCGGCGGATGTGGGCGCGGATCAGGCCGTCGACGGTGAACAGCACCATCTGGGTGTCGTCGGTGACCGCCCCCAACCGCCCGTACGCGGGGACGTAGCCGGTCACACCGCGCGGGCCGTGCGCGGCGCGGATCTTCTCCAGCGAGTCGAACTCGATGCCGGCGCCGAGCGCGTCCCCGATCGCCCCGCCGAGCAGACAGCCCCGCACCCGGCTGCGGAAGTCCTGTTGCTGTGCGCGTGACCACAGTGGCATCACGACGGGCGCCTTTCGTACGAAAGCGGGCGGACCGCGCGACGCACGGCCGGTCGCGCGCCCTCGCACTGTATTCGAAGGCCCGAACGGGTCGCGGGCCTCCCTGGAACACCAGCACTTCCACCCGATGTCGCCGGTCCGCCATGCCTCGTCCACGGACCGCCACCCCGGGCTGCCTACCGTCCCGGGCCATGACCATCTCCCGCACCCGCCTGACCGCGGCCGTCGCCCTGACCTGCGCACTGACGCTCGGCACCCCGGCGCTCGCCGCGGCCGCGCCGGCCGGCTCCCCCGCCCCGGCCGCCGCCCACCACGCCGCCCGCGCCGTCCCGTTCACCGCCGCCACCGCCACCCAGCAGGCCGACGGGAGCTTCAGCCTCACCTGGACCGCCCCCGGCGCCCGCGGCGTCACCGTCTACGCCGGCACCGACCCGGAGGACATCCGCCACCGCAGGCCCGTCGCCGGGGGCGCCGGCAGCGCGACCGTGACGGTCACCGGCCTGCCCGCCGCCGACCGCTGGTACTTCGAGCTCGTCCCCGACCGCGGCGCCCCGCTGGTGATCGCCGACCGCTCGCTGCACCTCGCCTCCGCACCCAACTTCCGCGACGCGGGCGGCTACCGCACCACCGACGGCCGCTGGGTGCGGACGGGCGTGGTCTACCGCTCCGGCGACCTCTCCAGGCTCACCGACCAGGACCTCGCCAAGCTCCGCCGCCTCGGCATCCGCACCGTCTTCGACCTGCGGACCCCGGCCGAGCAGAAGGCCGCCCCGGACCGGCTCCCCGCCGGTGCCACCGCCGTCTCCGCCAACGTGCTCGGCGCCGCCGACACCGGCGCGTTCAACGTCACCACCCCGCAGGCCGCCGTCCAGGCGATGGTGGACGCCGAGCGCACCATGGTCTCCGCCGACAGTGCCCGGACCGCCTACCGATCGGTGCTCGACTCCCTGGTGGAGCGTGACGACGAGGGCATCCTGTTCCACTGCACCGCCGGCAAGGACCGCACCGGCTGGGCCTCCGCCGCCCTGCTCACCGCGCTCGGCGTGCCGCGCGAGACGGTCGAGGCCGACTACCTCGCCAGCAACACCTACCGGGCCGCGGAGATCGCCGCCACGCTGGCCCAGCTGCCGCCCGCCTACCAGGCGGTCTACAAGCCGCTGCTGGACGTCCGGCCCGAGTACCTGAACGCCGGCTTCGACGAGGTGCGGCAGCGGTTCGGCTCCTTCGACGGCTACCTGAAGTCCGGCCTCGGCCTGGACCAGCGGGACCTGCGCGACCTGCGCAGCCAGCTTCTCGTCGGCTGAGGCCGGCCCCCGAGCCTCCGGCCCCCGTCCGACTGTCCGACTGTCCGACTGTCCGAGAATGCCCGCCGCCCGACGCGAGGCGGACGGCGGGCCGGACGGGCCCGGACGGTTCGGCCGTCAGTCCACCAGCGGCAGCAGCTCGGGAAGGTGCCCGTCCGAGGCGAGCGCGGCGGCCCGCCGCTCGGCCGGCACCTCGCCGTAGGTCGTGGTGCGCTGCCGGTGCGGGCGGCCGACCGCCTCGGCGATCGCCTGGAGGTCCCGGACCGACTTGTAGCTGCCGTACGCCGAGCCGGCCATCCGCGAGATGGTCTCCTCCATCAGCGTGCCGCCAAGGTCGTTGGCGCCCGAGCGGAGCATCTCGGCCGCGCCCTCCGCGCCCAGCTTCACCCAGCTGGTCTGGATGTTGGGGATGTGCGGGTGGAGCAGCAGCCGGGCCATCGCGACCACCGCCCGGTTGTCCCGGGCGGTGGGGCCCGGCCGCGCGATGCCGGCCAGGTAGACCGGGGCGTTGGTGTGGATGAACGGCAGCGTCACGAACTCGGTGAAGCCGCCGGTCCGCTGCTGGATCCCGGCGAGCAGCCGCAGGTGGCCGAGCCAGTGCGCCGGGGTGTCCACGTGCCCGTACATCATCGTGGACGAGGAGCGGATCCCCAGCTCGTGCGCGGTGCTGACGACCTCCACCCAGGTCGCGGCCGGCAGCTTGCCCTTGGTGAGCACCCAGCGGACCTCGTCGTCCAGGATCTCGGCGGCCGTGCCCGGGATGGTGTCCAGACCGGACTCCTGGGCCCGCTGCAGCCAGTCGCGGATCGAGAGGCCGGTCCGGGTGGCGCCGTTGACCACCTCCATCGGCGAGAACGCGTGCACGTGGATGCCGGGGACCCGTTCCTTCACCGCGCGCGCGATGTCGAAGTAGGCGGTGCCGGGCAGGTCCGGGTGGATGCCGCCCTGCATGCAGACCTCGGTGGCGCCCACCTCCCAGGCCTGGGCGGCCCGGTCGGCCACCTGGTCCAGCGAGAGGCTGTACGCGTCCGCGTCGGTGCGGCGCTGGGCGAAGGCGCAGAACCGGCAGCCGGTGTAGCAGACGTTGGTGAAGTTGATGTTCCGGGTGACGCAGTAGGTGACCTCGTCCCCGACCGTGTCGCGGCGCACCGCGTCGGCGATCCGGCAGAGCGCGTCCAGCGCCGGGCCGTCCGCGTGGAACAGGGCCAGCGCCTGCGCGTCCGTCAGCCCGGTCGGGTCGTCGGCGGCCACCGCGAGGGCCGCCCGGACGTCGGCGTCGAGGCGCTCCGGCGCCCCGGCCGGCCCGGGGACGGAGGCCGCCTGCTCGCGCAGTACCTCCCAGTCGCCGTAGACGTCCTCGAAGTCGGCCCGGCGGTCGCCGGTCCGGCCCTCCCTGTCGACGGCGGTGTGCAGGTCGGTGCGCCCGTACGACTCCGGCAGGTCCTCCGGCTCCTGCCAGGGAAGCCCGGTGACCACCGCGTCCGGGCGGGCCAGGCCGGTGTCCGGGTCGGCCAGCGCCCGGACGTGCGGCAGCACCCGGGGGTCGAGCCAGGGCTCGCCGTGCCGCACGTACTCGGGGTAGACGGCGAGGCGCTCGCGCAGCTCGAAGCCGGCCGCCGCCGCGTGCTCGGCGAGCTTCTCGATCTGGGGCCAGGGACGCTCGGGGTTGACGTGGTCGGGGGTCAGCGGCGAGACGCCGCCCCAGTCGTCGATGCCGGCGCCGATCAGCCGCTCGTACTCGCCGTCCACCAGGTTCGGCGGGGCCTGGAGGCAGGCGGACGGGCCCATGATGTGCCGGGCCACCGCGACGGTGGCGACCAGCTCGTCCAGCTCCGCGTCCGGCATCCCGCGCATCGCGGTGTCCGGCTTGGCGCGGAAGTTCTGCAGGATCAGCTCCTGGATGCCGTGGTAGGCCCGGGAGACGCGGCGCAGCGCGAACAGCGACTCGGCGCGCTCCTCGTACGTCTCGCCGATGCCGATCAGCAGGCCGCTGGTGAACGGCACCGAGCTGCGGCCCGCATCCTCCAGCACCCGCAGCCGGACGGCCGGCTCCTTGTCGGGCGAACCGTGGTGCGGGCCGCCGGGCTCGCTCCAGAGCCGGGTGGCGGTGGTCTCCAGCATCATGCCCATCGAGGCCGAGACCGGCTTGAGCCGCTGGAAGTCGGTCCAGCTCAGCACCCCGGGGTTGAGGTGCGGGAGCAGGCCGGTCTCCTCCAGGATGCGGATCGACATCGCGCGGACGTAGGCGATGGTGTCGTCGTAGCCGTGCGCGTCGAGCCACTCGCGGGCCTCCGGCCAGCGGTCCTCGGGCTTGTCGCCGAGGGTGATCAGCGCTTCCTTGCACCCGAGCTCGGCGCCCCGGCGGGCGACCTCCAGCACCTCGTCCGGGGACATGAACATCCCGTGGCCGGCCCGGCGGAGCTTGCCGGGGACGGTCACGAAGGTGCAGTAGTGGCACTTGTCCCGGCAGAGCCGGGTGAGCGGGATGAACACGCTCTTGGAGTAGGTGATGACGCCGGGGCGGCCGGTCGCTTCGAGGCCCGCGTCGCGCACCCGGGCGGCGCTCGCACAGAGGTCGCGCAGGTCCTCGCCCCTGGCCCGGAGGAGTACCGCCGCCTCGGTCGCGTCGAGCGCGACACCGTCCCGGGCCCGCCGCAGGGCTCGCCGCATCGCGTTGGCGGTCGGGATGTTGGTTGCGTCCATGCTCGCGACCCTACGCCAGTTCCCGCACGTTCCTCGTACGTTCGGAGGAGCCGACCCTGAGGTGCTGTCAGGGTCGGCTGCGCCGCGAGACCGACCCGGATCTGGCCCTGCAGGGCGATGACGGAAACGGTCCGGGGACGTCTAATGGAGACACAGGGACAGTCGGTCACTGACGGAGGGGTTGGACGCGATGACGGACGACAGGACGACCGCGGTGGGTGGTTCGGCGGACGGGTTCCGGGACGACTTCCAGGACGGGCTCCGGGAGGGCGTGCCGTACCGGTCGGGCCGCCGGACGATGATCAGGGTGGCGGTTCCGCTGGCGGTGGCCGCCACGATCGCCGCCGGTGTGGGGCTGGGGCCGGCGCTGGCGGACTCCTCGCCCCCGGACCTTCCGACGCTGACGGCGGAACAGGTGGTGGCGAAGGCCCTCGGCTCGCAGGCCGAGACGCTCTCCGGCACCGTGTCGGTCTCGGCCGACCTGGGCGTGCCGAGCCAGCTGCTCGGCGCCGCGGCCGGCGGGATCGGCTCGGGCGGCCCCGGTGGCGGCAAGTCGTCGGGGGCCTCGCCGGAGTCCAAGCTGACCGGTCTGCTGGGCGGTGAGCACACGCTGCGGGTCGCGGTCGACGGTCCGGACAAGCAGCGGATCGGCCTCCTGGAGCACCTCTCCGGGTACGAGCTGGTCCGCAACGGCGACCAGGCCTGGGCCTGGGACAGCGCCACCAACGAGGCGGTCCACCTGAGCGGGGTCCGGTCCGACGGCCCGGCCGGGCGGCCGGGAGCCGGCCACGAGGCCAGGACGCCGCTGACCGGGGCACCGACCACCCCGCAGGAGGCGGCCCGGCTGTTCCTCACCGCGAGCGCGGGCACCACCGCCGTGGCCGTGGACGGCACCGCGAGCGTGGCCGGGCAGAAGGCGTACCAGCTGAGCGTGAAGCCCACCCAGCCCGGCTCGACCATCGGCGAGGTGCGGATCGCGGTGGCCGCCGACAACGGCGTCCCGCTGGCCGTGGTGGTCAGGGGCTCCGACGGCGGCACCGTGCTGGACGTCCACTTCACCGACGTGTCGTTCGCCAGGCCCGCCGCCAAGACCTTCGAGTTCACCGTGCCCAAGGGCGCCAAGGTGACGGAGAAGAAGGCGTCGGAGGACCGGACGGGCGCGGACGCGAAGGCCGAGGTCCCGCCCGGGGCGAAGGCCGCCGCGGAGGGCCTGAACGTGGTCGGCGAGGGCTGGACCGCGGTGCTCTCCGCCGCGCTGCCCAGCGGCGACGTGTTCGTCCCGGCCGAGGGCAGGGGCCCGCGCGGCAAGGGCGGGCGCGGGCCGGGCGCCGGCGAGGGCAACGCGCAGAACCCGCTGGCGCTGGTCAAGTCGCTCGGCAAGCCCGTCGCCGGGGGCTCGCTGATCAGCACCAAGGTGCTGAACGTGCTGGTCACCGACGACGGCCGGGTCTTCGCGGGCGCGGTGACCCTGCCGGTGCTGCAGAGTGCGGCCGGGGTGAAGTAAGTGACCCAGGCTCCGGTAACGGGGGACGTTACGGAGCCGGCCGGGGGCCGGGGCGCGACGACGCGCCCGGCCCCCGTTGCCGCTTCGCCCTCCGCGACATCGACGACATCGACGCACTCCTCCTCTCCCGCGTCCTCCGCCTCCTCCGACGACGTGATCAGAGCCAGGGGGCTGACCAAGCGGTTCCGTGGCGGCCAGCTCGCCGTGGACGGGCTGGACCTGACCGTCCCCCGGGGGTCGGTCTTCGGCTTCCTCGGACCCAACGGCTCCGGCAAGACCACCACCATCCGGATGCTGATGGGCCTGATCTCCCCCAGCTCCGGCGTGGCGACCGTGCTCGGCGAGTCGATGCCGCAGTCGGTCTCCACCGTGCTCCCCCGGGTCGGCGCGCTGATCGAGGGACCGGCGCTCTACGGCTTCCTCTCCGGCCGGGACAACCTGGCCCGGTTCGACGCGGCCGATCCGACCGCCGACCCGCGGACCCGGGCGCAGCGGGTGACCGAGGCGCTGGACCGGGTCGGCCTGACCGCCGCCGCCGGCAAGAAGGCCCGGGCCTACTCCCTGGGCATGAAGCAGCGGCTCGGCCTGGCGGCCGCCCTGCTCCAGCCGCGCGAGCTGCTCGTCCTGGACGAACCGACCAACGGCCTGGACCCGCAGGGCATGCGGGAGATCCGCGCGCTGATCCGGGAGGTCGCGGCGGAGGGGACGACCGTCTTCCTCTCCTCCCACCTGCTGGACGAGATCGAGCAGGTCTGCACGCACGCGGCGGTGATGTCGCGCGGCCGGCTGGTGGTGCAGGGCACCGTCGCCGAACTCGCCGCCCGGGCCCGGGGCCGGCTGGTGGTCCGGACCCCGGACACCCACCGGGCGGCCGAGGTGCTGCTCGCGCACGAGGTCGCCGGCGTGCAGGTCGGCGAGGAACGGGTCGACGGCGAGCTGGGCACCCTGGCCGAGGACGCGCTGCCCGGTCTCTGCGCGGCGCTCGTCGCGGCCGAGGTGCGGGTGCACGGCTTCGGGGTGGAGCGGGGCACGTTGGAGGACGCCTTCGTGGCGCTGACCGGGGAGGGCTTCGATGTCGCGGGCTGAGGTGCCGGAGAAGGCAGCGGCTGTGCCGTCCGGGGCCCCGGCTCCGGGGACTGCGGTGTCCGGTGTCGCGGCGGCTGCGGTGCGACCGGCGCCCGGGCGGCGGCCGCAGACGGCGGCCGGGTTCCTGGCGCTGTTCCGCAGCGAGCTGGTGCTGACCTTCCGCCGGGTGCGGACCATCGTGCTGCTGGGGATCCTGGCGGTGCTGCCGATCCTGATCGGCACGGTCGTCAGGATCGAGACGGACGGGCCGCGCGGCGGCGAGGGTCCGGCCTTCATCGCGCAGGTCACCCAGAACGGGCTGTTCCTGGTGTTCACGGCGCTCGCCGTGGCCCTGCCGGTCTTCCTGCCGATGACGGTCGGCGTGGTCGCCGGGGACTCGGTGGCCGGCGAGTCCGCCACCGGCACCCTGCGCTACCTGCTGGTCGCCCCGGCCGGGCGGACCCGGCTGCTGGCCGCCAAGTTCACCGCCGGACTGGTCTTCTGCCTGGCGGCCACCGTGACGGTGGCGCTCGCGGCCGTGGCCACCGGGGCGGCGCTGTTCCCGGTCGGCGACGTCACGCTGATCTCCGGGGAGACGATCGGCCTGGGCTCCGCACTGCTGCGGGCGGTCCTGGTGGCGGCCGTGGTGGCCGCCTCGCTGGCCGGGCTGGTCGCGATCGGGCTGTTCGTCTCGACGCTCACCGGCAGCGGCATCGCGGCGATGGCGGCGACCGTCGGACTGGTGATCACCGTGCAGATCCTGGACAGCTTCCCGCAGCTGCACGCGATCCAGCCGTTCCTCTTCACCCACCACTGGCTCACCTTCGGCGACCTGCTGCGGGAGCCGATGTACTGGGAGGGCGTGCTGAAGAACCTCGGGCTGCAGGCCGGCTACGTGGCGGTGTTCGGTTCGGCCGCGTGGTCCCGGTTCACCGCGCGGGACATCACGGCCTGAAGGGGCCGGACCGGCGCCGGGACCGGTCCGCTCGGCGGACGGTGGCGGTGGCGGGCCCGGCGGCGGGGGTCGCGGGGCCCGGTCACGAGGGACCGGGCCGCTCGCGGGACGGCCTCGGGACGGGGCCGAGGGCGCGGCCGCCCCGTTCGGCGGGTGACCGGGCTCAGCCGGTGGTGGCCCGGGCGGGCCCGGTGGTCGGCGTCGTGCCGGAGGGCACCGCGTCGGCCGGGGCCACGGCTGCGGAGGCGGCCGCGGCGGCCGCCGTCCGGGCCTGGGCGGCGGCCCGGTCCGTCCGGTCCGCCCGGACGCGCCGCAGGGCGTCCCAGGTGAGCACCGCGAGCGCGGCCCACACCAGGGCGAACCCGGCCCAGCGGGCGGGCGGCATGGACTCGTGGAAGACCGTGACACCGATCAGGAACTGGAACATCGGCGCCAGGTACTGCAGCAGCCCGAGCACGGTCAGGGGCACCCGGACCGCTGCCGCACCGAAGCAGAGCAACGGGATCGCGGTGATCACCCCGCTGAGCACCAGCAGCCCCGAGTGACCCCAGCCGAACGAGCCGGCGACCGTGTGCCCGAAGGTGCCACGGCCACTGGCCTGCAGGTACACCAGGTAGCCGAGCGCGAAGGGGAACATGAAGGCGCTCTCCGCCGCCAGGCTCTCCAAGCCGCTCAGCCCGACCGTCTTCTTCAGCAGGCCGTAGGTGGCGAAGGAGAGCGCCAGGGTCAGCGCGATCCACGGCAGGCGCCCGTACCCGACGGTCAGCACCGCGACCGCGAGCGCGCCGATGCCCACCGCGACCCACTGCGCCCTGCGCAGCCGCTCCTTGAGCACCAGCACGCCGAAGGCGATGGTGACCAGCGGGTTGATGAAGTAGCCGAGGCTGGTCTCCACCACGTGACCGGCGTTGACGGCCCAGATGTAGACGCCCCAGTTGACCGAGATCACCACGGCGGCCCCGCCCAGCATGGCGAGCCGGCGGGGCTGGCCCAGCAGCGGGCGTATCCAGCCCCAGTGGCGCTGGACCAGGAGCAGGAGCACCACCGCGACCAGTGACCAGACCATCCGGTTGGCGAGGATGTCGTCGGCGGCACCGGGCTCCAGCAGCGGCCAGAACAGCGGGAAGAGCCCCCAGATCCCGTACGCCGCGACGCCGAACCAGAGCCCTCGGCCGGCTTCCTGCTGGGTTGTCTCTGGCATGGACCGCCTGCTCTCCGCGCGCGCCTGTGTCGAGGCGACGGTAGCGGGCACGGGGGCAGGCTGTCATCTCCGTATTCGGATTTTGGTCATGACAGTCGTCGCGGCGGGGGCACGGCGGCGCAGCATCGCAGCCGCCCGCTCACCTGGTCACCCGGTGCGACGGGCGGGCACCCGGGGCGGGCGCCCGCGCGAAGGGCTCAGGCCCCGAGCGCCACCTTCACGCTCTCCGCCAGCGGGGCGGTCGGACGGCCGATCAGCCGGGCCAGGTCGCCCGGGGTGCCGGCCAGCTCGCCACGCGCGATGCCGGCGTCCACGTCGACCAGGATCCCGGCGAAGCCCTCCGGCAGCCCGGCGCCGACCAGCACGGCGAGGTGCTCGGCGGGGGTCACGTCACGGTGCTCGACCGGCTTGCCCGAGACCTGCGCCAGCTCGGCCGCCAGCTCCGGGAGGCTCCACGCGACGTCGCCGCTGAGCTCGTACACCGCGTTCTCGTGGCCCTCGCCGGTGAGGACGGCCACCGCGGCGTCGGCGTAGTCCCGGCGCGGGGCGGAGGCGATCCGGCCCTCACCCGCGCTGCCGACCACCACGCCGCGCTCGGCCGTGCCGGCCGCGTCGCCCAGGTAGTTCTCGGTGTACCAGCCGTTGCGGAGGAGGGCGAACGGGAGTCCGGACTCGCGGATGACCGCCTCGGTGGCCTTGTGCTCGTCGGCCAGCTTGAAGGTGGCCACGCCCGGCGCGCTGGTGTAGGCGAACAGCGCGACACCGGCGGCGCGCGCCGCCTCGACGACGGCGGTGTGCTGCGGGATCCGGTGGCCGACCTCGCTGCCCGAGATCAGCAGCACCCGGTCGCCGGCCGCGAAGGCGCTCTCCAGGCTCTCCGGCCGGTTGTAGTCGACCACCCGGACGGCCACGCCGCGCTCCGCGAGGTCCGCGGCCTTCTCCGCGGAACGGACGGCCACCGCCACCTCGCTCGCGGGGACCTTGGCCAGCAGGCCCTCGACGACGAGGCGGCCGAGCTGTCCGGTGGCACCGGTGACGACGTACATGATGCTGCTCCCTGTGGTGGTTGCCCGTTGAACTTCTGCCTTCGACACTCACTCTAGGGGCGGCACTAACCTTTCGTAAGTACGCACTTCAAAGTAGGGTACTGACATGCAGGTAATGAACTCCACCGACGCCCGCACCGCGGCCGGACCTCCGGCCGAGCCCCTGGCCGAGCTCCTGGCCGGACCACTCGCCACGCCGCACCGCGCCCTGCCCCCGGCCGACGTCTTCGACCGCATGTGCCCGTCCCGGGGCGTGCTGGAGCACGTCACCAGCCGGTGGGGCGTGCTGGTCCTGGGTGCGCTCGACGAACGCGGCTACCGCTTCAGCGAACTGCGCCGCCGGATCTCCGGGGTGAGCGAGAAGATGCTCGCGCAGACCCTGCAGACCCTGGAGCGCGACGGCTTCGTCCTGCGCGAGGCGTACCCGGTCATCCCGCCCCGGGTCGACTACAGCCTGACCCCGCTCGGCCGGGAAGCCGCCCGACTGGTCGCCGGCCTGGCGCACTGGTCGGAGGCGCGGGTGGGCGCCGTCCTGGCCGCCCGCGACGAGTACGACGCACGCGGGCGCTGAGCCTGCGGGCTCAGCCCTCGCGACGCTCCTCGATCAGCGCCGCCAGCCCGTCCAGCACCCGGGCCAGCCCGAAGGCGTACGCGTGGTCCGGGTTGTACGCGCCGCCGTACGCCTCGCCGGCGGCGCTCCCCACCCGGGCCGCCACCGGATACCGCTCGGCGTCGAAGACCCGGGCCAGCAGCGCGGCGTTGGCGGTCCACCACTGGGCGTCGGACATCGCGCTCTCCTGCCGCGCGGCCCGCCCGTCGGCGGCCATCCGGGCGCAGGTCTCGACGAAGCCCAGCAGGTGCGTCAGCGCGGCGTCCAGCTCGACGTCCGGCAGCCCGGTTCCGGCCAGGGCCCCCAGCTCGTACTCGTACTTGGCCATCAGCCCCGGCCCGAGCGGCGGGCGGCTGGTGGCGACCGCCACCGTCCACGGGTGGGCCCGGTGCAGCGCGCGGTTGTCCTCGGCGACGGCGGTGACCCGCGACCGCCAGCCCGCGTCGGCGGGGACGCTCCGGGGCATGGCCGCGTAGACGGTGTCCAGCATCAGGTCGAGCAGCTCGGCCTTGCCCGGTACGTAGGTGTACAGCGCCATCGGCGAGACCCCGAGGTCCTGGGAGACCCGCCGCATCGTGACGGCGTCCACGCCCTCGGCGTCGGCGATCGCGATCGCCGCGGCCGCGATCTCCACCGGGGACTTCGCCTGACGCGGCCCGCGGCGGCCGGGCCGCTCCTCCGCCGTCACGCCCCAGAGCAGCGCGAGGGTCCGCGCCGGGTCACCTGCGCTGCTGCGGTCACTGGCCATGCGCCGATCCTTTCACGCCCGCCGCCCCGGCCGCCGGGCTACCGTCGCCCCCATGACCGACCGCGCCCCCGAACCCCTCCCGCTCACCGACACCCCCGGCCTCGTCCGCCCCCGGGTCACCTGCCGCCGCTGCCACCGCCCCCTGCACGACCCCGAGTCCCGCATCCTCCGCCTCGGCCCCGAATGCCGGGACCCGGCGGATCGCGTCGCCCGCCACGACGTCGACCAGGACCCGCTGCCGGGGCTCGACGGGGCCTCGGACCGCCGGCCGTAACCCGGCGGCCCGCCCCGACGGCCCGCCCCGGCCCCAGCCGGCCGACCCAGCCCGCCCCGGCCGACCCGGCCGGGCGCGCCCGCTCCGGGACCGGCCTCCCGATCGACCCGGGGCGGCCCGGGGCGGCCCTTGCGCAATTCTCCGTACTATGTATAGTGTACTGCGTACGGGATAATCGCCGACGAGAGGGACCAGCATGCAGATCACCTCCTCCGCCGTTTCGCTCACCGTCGAGGACGTGGACGCCTCGGCGTCGTTCCTCCGGAAGCACTTCGGGTTCACCGAGCAGATGGCGTCGGACGGGTTCGTCTCCCTCGGGCGGGAGGACGCCGGGCTGAACGTGGTCTTCCTGCGGCGCGGGATCGAGGTGCTGCCGGAGGGCTTCCGCGACCAGGTCGCCGCCGGACTGATCCTGGCCTTCGTGGTCACCGACGTGGCCGCCGAGGAGGCCCGGCTGCGGGCCGAGGGCGCGGAGATCACCATGGCCCTGCGCGAGGAGCCGTGGGGCGAGAAGCTGTTCCAGGTCACCGACCCGAACGGGGTGGTGATCCAGCTCGTGGAGTGGGCGGAACAGTCGTGACGGGCCGCCTTCCGGCCGCATGACGGAGCGACGCCCCCGGCCGTCCGGC
>NZ_JBHXDN010000018.1:0-101214 GCF_042726075.1 Kitasatospora sp. NPDC127035
TTGGTCGACTCCTGGCCGGTCGAACACGCGGTGGTCAGACCGAGAGCGAGCAGCAGACCCGCCGCGGCGACGGTACGGCTGGTGGAACGGAACATCGGGAGCTCCTTCGAGCGGACGCCGGAAACGGCGCGTGGTGCGGGGCGGGAGATGACAGCGGCCCTGGTGGTCATGGCCGGTCGTGGGGGAGTGGGACTCGCTCGGGCTGATCGAGGCGAGGCGGCTAATCCCTCATGAACAAACATTTTCCAACGGGACGCCACATATGACAGCCGTGTCCATCGTTGGCGTCAAGTGGATTCGACGGTTGACATCACCTTGTGACCATCGAGTGGAGTGACTGCCGGGCCGGTCGGAGTCCGGATTCGACGGACCATCAGTTCGACTGATCGTGCGCGGAGTTGGTTTCGGGATCGACTGGCCGCCGGGGCGGTGCGAACGCCCTCGACGAACGCTGTGGAGGAATCGGCGCGCGGTGCGGCGCGCTCGCGGGCCCCGACTTCGGCGCGGAATGCCGGTACGGAATCACCGCCGGGGCGGCGCGGGTCGAGGCGCCCGTCCCGGGTCGGCGGCCGACCGGAATCGCCTGCGGAACGGCTATCCGATCCGCACGGCAGTGGACCCGTCAAGGAATTGCGCCGAGTCCGGTCCAATGACCGAATACCGACGGAAACCGGGCCCCGGAGAGCCGGCCTGTGCGGTCGCCCGTGCGGTTCGGGTCCGGCCCGTGACCGCAGCGCCGGTTCAGCCCCCCCGGGCGCGGCGCCGGTACCCGCAACCTGGTGGCGAACCGCGCCTGCGACAGCACCAGGTGCACCCCGCCCAGCAGCGGCGCCCGGTCGCCCAGCGCCGAGCGCACCACCGGGGGCGGCGACGTGCGCCCGCCGGTCAGCTCCCGTAGAGCCGCCCGCAGCGGTTCGGCGAGCCCCTCGCCGAGAGCGGCGAGGGGGCCCCCGAGGACGACGACCGAGGCTCCCGGCCCGGCGAAACGGCGCAGCCGCGGGGCGGACGCGGTGCCCGCGTCGGCGGAGCAGGCGGCCCTGATCGGTCCCGGCCGGGTCGGCCCCATGTCGTCGACGTGAGGCGCGTCACTCGCCGGGTGTCCGCGGACGGGTATGCGCGATCATGAGTGGAATGGACACTCGATTCCTCAGTATCGCCGAACTGGCCGAAGTTCCCTCCGTGGCGGTCGTGGTGGACGTCATGCGTGCGTTCACCGTGGCTGCCTGGGCCTTCGCCCAGGGGGCGGAGAAGATCGTTCTTGCCGGGTCGCTGGACGAAGCCCTGGCGCTCAAGGCCCGCCACCCGGACTGGGTGGCGCTCAAGGACGGCCCGTTGGCACCCGGGTTCGACACCGTCAACTCGCCGGGAATGCTGCGGTCCATCGACCTCGGCGGGCGAACCGTGGTACAGAAGACCACGGCGGGGACGGTCGGCGCCCTCGCGGTCAAGGACGCGTCGCTGGTGCTGTGCGCCGGCTTCGTGGTGGCGGAGGCGACGGCCCGGCTCCTGCGGGCGCGCGGGAGCGACAGCGTGACGTTCGTGGTCACGGGCGAGGACGGGCAGGCCGACGAGGACCTGGCGTGTGCTCAGTACATCGCCCGCAGGGCCGTGGAGGCCGGGCCGACGGACGCTGCCGAGTTCCTTCGCCGCGGTGCCGCGTCACGCGCCGCCGCCGAACTGACCGAGGGCGTGCGTCAAGGCGTCCACCCCGACGACGTCGAACTCTGCCTTGAGCTGGACCGGTTCCCCTTCGCCATGGTGGCGACCTCGGAAGGCCCGCTCATGGTCCTGCGTTCGCACACCGTGCCTCCGTCGACCGGCGACGCCCTGGTCTGAGCGCCGGAGCGCGATCCCGAGCGGAAAATGAGTTGCCCGCGGGCCGTGGTCTCGATCACGATCGCCCGCATGGACTTCTGATAGCTGCCACGTAGCAACGCCGACCTGTCGCGCGGTCGACCTCGGGGCCTGACGGCTGGGCCCCGAGGCGATGGCTCGCGCCCTCGTGTGCATCCGTCAGATCCCAGGAGCCCGGGCCCGGCCTGTGAGAGCTCCTGCTGAGTCCTGAAAGCAACCACCTCCCTATGAATACCGACCGCAAGGCCCTGTGGGCCGTGCGTCAGTCCGCCCTGCCCGCCGTCGTGCGATCCTGCCCGGACTGCTCCGGCACGCGCCACCGGCCCTCGGGCAGGATCCGCGTCAACGCGAACGGCAAGCTCCTCGACGTCTGGCTCCTCCTGAGCTGTGCGGGGTGCGACCGGACCTCGAAGGTGCCCGTCCACGAACGCGTCCACGTCTCGTCGCTGGAGCCCGCCCGCCGGGTGGCGTACGAGACCAACGACCCGGCCGTGGTGCGGGAACTGACGATAAGTGCGTCGCTCGCCGCGAAGAACGGGTACCGCCTCGACTGGGCCGGCACCTGGGAACTGGAGACCCGTACGCCCCTCTACGCACTCGACGACCCGACACCCCTCACGGTGCTGGTCGGCTTCGAGCTGCCCGTGCCGGTCCGCGTCGAGCGCCTGCTCGGTCTCGGTCTGGGCCTCAGCCGCACCCAGGTGCGCCGCATGGTCGGGGACGGGCGGATCCGACTGCCGCTGGCTCCGGACGCCAAGGCGCACGAGGACTTCGAGCTCACCGTCCACGGGCCCGGCTCCGTCGACGCCGCGAAACACGCGAAGCTCCCCGGCACCCCGACCGACCTGCGCGCCGACCTGTGCACTGACCTGAGCACTGACCTGTGCGCCGACCTGAGCACCGGCCTACTCGCCGGGCTGAGCACCGATCCGGGCGTCGGCCCGGGCCGGCTCGGGTTCCGCGGCGCCCCGCAGCAGTCGTCGCGGACGGCGGCTGCGGGAGCGTAGGAGGGTTGACAGCGGGGCCTCCTGACGGCCTGTCGGCACAGCTGGCATTCGAGCCGCCGGGAGGCCCCGCGCCGCGCGGCACCGGCCGGGCCCCGTTCCCCGGACGGGCCCGGCGGCCACGGTCGGGGCCTTGGGGCGTCCCGGCCGGGGCGCAGACCGGCCACTCCGCGAGGCCCGCCGGGCCTGCGGGGCCGGGGGCGACCTCCCGGCCCGCGGCGCGACGGCCGTCCGATGCCCGCAGGTCAGGCCGCCCCGGTCGCCGCCCTCGCTGGTCTGTCGCAGGGCGGGGCGCAGCGACCGGCGAGGTGGCTGAAAGTTTCATGTCATATGACCTGTGACATTGTTCTGACCTTCATTCGATGACAGGATCCACGCCAATCTCCTTCACTCAGTCTGACCCCACGTCAGGCTGCCCCCACTCGAAGAAGGACTCGGCGTGCACCTGCGCATACGACTCACCACCCTCGCAGCCGGCGTCGTCGCCTGTTGTGCCACGGCCACCGCCGTACTGCCGGCCCAGGCCCTCGCGGCGCCCGCTGCCGTGACCGCCGGACCGGCCCCGACCGCGACAGCCGCGGTCACCGCCGCAGCGAAGCCGGCGGGCCAGTCCGTCGCCGGCGCGACGACGGGGTCGGAGAAGCTCGGCACGCCCGCCGCCCCGCTGACCCCGGCGCTGCTCAGCGAGTCCCTCATGGGCGAACCGGCCGCCACGGCCGCGGAGACGGCCACGGCCCGGTCCGACTCCCCGGGGGCTCGGGCCCGGTCGGGCGCGGCGGCCGAAGCCACCGCGCAGAGCTGCACCCCGGCGGACTTCGCGGGTCGTACCGGTGCCGATCTGGTCGCGTTCCTCAAGAGCTCGACCACGGACTGCGTCTCCACGCTGTTCACCAGCGGCAGCACCGACCCGGGCATCTTCAAGCAGTCCCGGATGCTGCCCGTCGCGGCCGCCTTCAAGGAGCTGGCGGCAGGCTACACCGGCGACAACTCGACCAACATCCTGCAGCTGGTGCTCTTCCTGCGGGTGGGCTACTACATCCAGTCCTACTACCCCGACGCGGCCGGCCCGTACACCGGCACGCTCACCACCGCCGTCAAGGCCGGCCTGGACGCGTTCTTCGCCGGCGCCCGCTGGCACGACGTCACCGAGGTCAACGGCGGCGTGCTCAGGGAGGTGCTGACGCTCACCGACAGCGCCAACATCCAGGCCGACTACCTGGGCGTCTACAAGCGGGTGCTGGACGACTACGACAACTCCTACAACGCCTTCCCGAAGATGGTCGGCGCGGTCAACTCCGTGCTGAGGTTCCCGCTCTGGCGGGGCAACGCCAACCCGAACTTCGTCACCGCGCTCGGCGCCGACCCGAGCCTCGTCACGTCCCTCGCCAACTTCGCGATCAACCACAAGGACCTGATCGGCGGGCCCAACGCCGTCCTCGACACCAACGCGGGCAACGACCTGGCCCGGATGGCCGGGAGCAGCGCCGCCGTCGAGGCCGTGGCCAAGCCGCTGGTCAAGCGGGTGCTGGACGCCGCGCCGCTGCTGACGGCCGACGCGCCGCTGTACGTGCACACGGCCTTCCAGGCCACCGTCTACAACAACAACCAGTGCTCGTACTACGGCATCTGCGACCTGCCCGCCAAGCTCACCTCGGTGGTCCTGCCGAACCAGCTGGTCTGCGACAACCGCACCGTCCAGGCCCAGGCCCTGTCGGCCGCCGAACTGGCCACCGTCTGCGCCAGCCTGCGCAGCCAGGACGCGTTCTTCCACAACGTGGTCAAGGACAACGGGCCGATCCCGAACCAGTACAACAAGACCGTCACCCTCGGGATCTTCGCCAACAAGACGGACTACACCACCTACTCGTGGGCGATCTTCGGCAACTCGACCGACAACGGCGGCCAGACCGTCATGGACCCGACCGACCCGAACAGCCGGGCCGTCAACGTGATGTACCAGAAGGCCTGGAACACCGGTGACCCCGCCCGGGTGTGGAACCTCAACCACGAGTACACCCACTACCTCGACGGCATCCACAACATGAAGGGCAACTTCACCACCCAGACGTCCGTCCCGGACATCTGGTGGGTCGAGGGCCTCGCCGAGTACATCTCCTACAGCTACCGCGCCACCACCGACACCGACGCGATGACCCAGGCCGCCCTGCACACCTACAAGCTCAGCACCATCTTCCAGAACACCTACGGCAACGCGGACTCGACCCGCGTCTACCCGTGGGGCTACCTGGCCGTCCGGTACATGCTGGAGAAGCACCCGGCCGACGTGTACAGCATGCTGGGCCGCTTCCGGGTCGGCGACTACGCCGGCGGCTACGCGGTCTACAACAACCTCGGCACCTCCTACGACGCCGACTTCGACGCCTGGCTCACCGCCTGCGCCGCCGGTGCCTGCTACGCCGCAGGCCCGACCGCCCTGTTCGACTCGTCGGTGAACGGCGCGACCGTCAGCGTCACCGAGCGGTCCGTGCAGACCGGCCCGGGCCGGATCACCTCCTGGCACTGGACCTTCGGCGACGGCACCTCCTCGGAC
The DNA here is from genome assembly GCF_042726075.1 of Kitasatospora sp. NPDC127035. NCBI lineage: Bacteria > Bacillati > Actinomycetota > Actinomycetes > Kitasatosporales > Streptomycetaceae > Kitasatospora > Kitasatospora sp. NPDC127035. Next base: position 5,410 of record NZ_JBHXDN010000018.1, read on the forward strand.
GAGCGCAACCCGAGCCACACCTACGCGGCGGCCGGCACCTACACCGTCGCCCTGACCGCCACCGACGACACCGGCAGGGCCGCCACCACCCCGACCTCGGTCACCGTGACCGCGGCCCCGGTCGCCCTGCCGAACTGCACCGAGCCGCGCACCGACGCGATGGGCCGGAACTGCTCGCGGACCGGCCGCGCCGCGACCGCCGGGAACACCGACTACCTGTACGTCTACCTGCCGGCCGGCACCACCACGCTGAAGGTCACCACCTCCGGCGGCACCGGCACCGCGCACCTGTACTACAACCCGGGCACCTGGGCCTCGCCGAGTGCCTCCACGGTCTCCTCCACCGGCACCGGCACCACCCAGTCCCTCACCGTCACCAACCCGACCGCCGGCTACCGCTACCTCAGCCTGTACGCCGTCACCGACTTCAGCGGCGTCACGGTCAGCACCCAGTTCTGACCCCTGGCCCCTGATCCCTGACCCGCCGAAGTGCTCCGGGCCGCCCCGGCGCCGCGGACGACGAGGGGCCGCGGACGCCGAGGGGCCGCGAAGCAGTCCGTGCACGCGCTCGGCCGGGACCTCCCGGCCGAGCGCCGCCGGGCTGCTCCGCGGCCGTCCGTCCCGCCCCCGACAAGCCGCTCGGCCCGTCGAAGCGGCGCGCCTCAGGGCAGGATGCCGGCCCCGCGCGCGGCCGTGATCCACTGCGGGAACTGGGACAGCAGCCGGTCGTACAGCTCGGGATCGGGGACGGTGCCGATGTCGTCCACCGCGAAGAAGCCGACGTTGTCGACGCGCCGACCGGGCAGGTCGTCGAACCGCTGCAGCACGCCGTAGTCGGATCGGCCCAGCCCCACGAACTGCCAGAAGAGCGGCTCCTGCGCCGATTCCCTCAGCTCGCGCTCGATCGCGGCGTTGAGGTGGACGCCGCCGTCGGAGAAGAACAGGACCAGGGTGGGGACCGTCGCCGGGTTCCCCCGTACGTAGTCCCGGACTTCGGCGATGACCTTCGGTTCGTCGTTCGAGATGCCCACCGTCGTCATGTCGACCTGACCGTCGAGCAGCCCGGACCGACGCCCGCGGCGGCCGAACAGACGCCCCAGCTCACCGACCCGGACGTGCAGCCGCAGCCACTCGGGCAGGTCACCCACCCGCAGATCGGGCAGCCGGGCCGGGTGCGTCGCGAAGGTCCAGGCCGGCATCGCCCCGCCGTCGTCCAACTGGGCCGCGACCGGGACGATCCGCTCCACCACGTCGGCCACCACGCCGTCGGCGTACAGCGACGACATCGAGCCCGAGGCGTCCAGCACCAGCACGACCCGCGCGGCGATTCCCGCGGCTCCGTGCTTGTCCAGGCTGACCGCGACCTGCTGCTTGCGCAGCGACAGCCGTTCGCGCATCCCCGGGGGGAGGTGCTCCTCGCCCTTCCCCGGCTCCGGCGCCGACGACGCAGGCCGGGACGGCTGCGGCGGCGGAGCCACGGGCCGGTCCTGGGCGGGCCCCTCCTCCACGGTGATGCCGAAGTCGGTGGCCAACCCGGCCAGCCCCGCCGCGTAGCCCTGCCCGACGGCACGGAACTTCCACTGCCGCCCGCGCCGGTACAGCTCGCCGCCGACGAGGACGGTCTCCGTCCCGGCGTCCGTCGCGAAGCGGGCCAGCCCGGTGCCGGTGCGGGCGTCGGAAAGCCGCAGGCACAGCCCGGGCACCGCGCCGAAGCTGCCGCCGTCCACCGACGCGGCCAGCACGATGCGCTCCACCTCCGGCTCCACCGCCGCCAGGTCCACCTCGATCCGGTCCGTGGCCGCCCCGGCGCCACCGGCCTTCCCCAGGTGCGTCACGGCGCCCGACGCGTGCCGGGGCTGGTTGTAGAAGACGAGGTCGCCGTCGCCCCGCACCCGCCCGTCCGCAGCCACCAGCACGGCGGACACGTCGACGTCGGGCGTACCGGCCCCGGCCGACCAGCTGAGCTCCACACTCACCACGTCGGCATCGATCGGAATGTTGGCGCCCTTGCTCAGTGATCGATCGTCCATGGTCACAGTCTGCCGAAACCGGCCCCGGCGGTCGCGCGGGGGCCGGTTCCCGCTCCCCGCCCGGGGAACGGGAACCGGCCCGGAACCGTCACCGGAACCCTCGACGCCACCGGTGCGGTCCGGGACCGACCGGCGTCAGCAGGCCTTCCAGGAGGAGATCGCGTCGTTGAGCACGTTCCCTCCCAGGTCGGCGATCTGCTGACCGCTGTCCAGCCTCAGGTACCTGCCCTGGAAGTCGTTGTGCTCCCAGAAGCAGAGCCGCTGTCCGCTCCCGTTCGTGATGGACGAGATCGAGTCCTGGAAACGGGCGCCCTGGTCGAGGTTCTTGAGCGGGTCCTTCACCCAGACACCGCCGACGACGCAGTCGTCGAAGTGGGCGTTCCGGCAGACGACCACCGCGTCGCTCGTCACAGCCGCACCCCCTGCGGAGGTGCGCCCGGCTGCGGTGGCGGTCCCGGTCGAGGTGGCCGACACCGCCAGCGCCGCCGCGGCCGTGGCGAGCGCGACCAGGTACTTCGTCGAACGGCCAGTCATCTGTCCTCCTGTACTCGGCGAACCGGGGCGGTCGAGCCCCGGGGCCGCCGGGCACCTTCCGTCCCTGGCGGTCAGTCATACGACCGGGCAGCACGCCCCGTTGTGACAACGCCTTCACACACCCCCCTTCCGAACCCACCGTCCGGGCCGCGGTGACCGTCGGCCGGGTGAAGCGGATCCGCGCCTGTTGTCCGCCCCTCCCCGGAGCGCCTACCCTGCCGGTGTGACCTCGTCCTCCTCGTCGGCGCGGGGTGCCGCGTCCACGCCCTACCTCCACGGAAGCCCGCCCGGAGCGCTCCCGGTGCTCGGCCACCTGCCCGCGCTGGTCCGGGATCCGGCACGCTTCCTGGCGCGGCTGCACCGCTACGGGGACCTCGTGGAGGTCCGACTCGGACCGAACCGGCTGGTGGCCCCCTGCCACCCGGAGCTGCTCCGGCAGGTGTACGCCGACGACCGCACCTTCGACAAGGGCGGGCCGGTCTACGGGCGGTTCCGGGAGATCCTCGGCAACGGGCTGGCGACCTGCGTCCACGCCGATCACCGGCGCCAACGACGCATGCTGCAACCGGAGTTCCGCCCCGACCGGCTGGCCGCGTACGCCGAGGTGATGACCCGGGAGGCGGAGCTGCTGGCCGGCTCCTGGCGACACGGCGACGTGGTGGACGTCTTCCCCGCCTGCTACCGCTTCACCCTGCGGGTGGTGACCCGCACCCTGCTCGGCACCGAGGCCCCGGACGTACTGTCGGACCGGCTGCAGCACGCCTTCGAGACCGCGTTCGCCGGCGCCCTGCGGCGCGTGGTGCGGCTGCCCGCGGGCCCCGGCTACCGGACGGCGGTCCGTACCCTGGAACGGACCGTCGCCGACCTGGTGCGCGACCACCGGGCCCACGGCCCCGGCCGCACCGACCTGCTGGCCGGACTGCTCGCCGCCCGCGACGACGACGGCCGTCCGCTCTCCGACACCGAGGTCCACGACCAGGTCGTCGCCCTCCTGCTGGCCGGAACCGAGACCACCGCCTCCCAGCTCTCCTGGACCCTGCGGCTGCTGACGGCCCACCCCGAAGTCCTGTCCGCCGTGCAGACGGAGGTCGACGCGGCGCTGCCGGGCGGCCGGCCCGCCCGCTGGACCGACCTGCCGCACCTGCCGCGCACCGACCGGGTCCTGACCGAGGCCCTGCGGCTGTACCCGCCCGGCTGGGTCCTGCTGCGCACCTGCACCCGGGAGACCGAACTCGGCGGGCGCACCCTGCCGCGCGGCGGGCAGGTGCTGCTCAGCCCGTACGTCGCCCACCACAATCCGCGGATCTTCGCCGATCCGGACCGCTTCGACCCCGACCGCTGGCTCCCCGAACGGGCCGCCGCCCTGCCGCGCTGGGGGTTCGCCGGCTTCGCCAACGGCCCGCGGCAGTGCCTGGGCGCCGACTACGCCCGCGCCGAGGCGGTCATCGCGCTGGCCACCGTCCTGGCCCGCTGGCACCCGCTCCCGGCGCCCGGCCGGCGGCCCGACGACCGCCCGGTGCGGCTGACCACCGTCCTGCGCCCGCACCGCCTGCACCTGCGCGTCCTCGACCGCGAGCGGCCCGCGGCCCGGACGGGGGACCGCCGCCCGGACGCCGGACCTGCCTGACCGCGACGGACCCGTGCGCCCCCGGTGCGGAAGGTCACGCTCCGTCCCGGACGGGCCGGAGTCGCCGGGCCGACCGGCGTGCCTCAGACGGCCGGTGGCCGGGTCACGGGCGTGCCGACCCGGACGAGAGCGGCCCCTGGGACGCCGAAGGTGAGGACCCGCTCCGCGTCCCGGGAACGCTGGACGCCCTCGTCGAGGATGCCCACGAAGGCCGTCCGGGTACAGGTCCGGCGGCGGACCGACTCCACCCAGGCCGTCGTCATGGGCAGGCCCAGGTAGGCGAGTCCCCGTCCGTCCGGCCACGTCGGATCGAGCGCCCGGCCGGCCGGATCCACGCACCACGCATGGTGCACGACTCCTGCCGGCGCCGCGCGCAGCGCGAAGCCCTCGGTGTAGGTCAGCCCGGTGGCCGTCCGGGCGACGCGCCAGGCATTGCGGAACGGGCTGCCGTCGATGCTGCGCCTGGGCATCCCGGCCGGCCAGGGAGTGGGGGAGTGCAGCAGTCCCTGGGCGAGCACGACCGCCTCGGGGCAGGGAACGGCGGGCGAGACGTCGCGGCGCAGTGCGGCGACGAGGGCGGAGGCGCTGGCGGAGGACACCCGTCCAGCGTGGGTGTCGCCGCCGGGCGGCGCGACCGGGCGCTGCCCGCCTGGGTGACGGTGGGGACGGGTCCGGACGGCGGGCACCGGGCATGGCCGCTGCGGCCGAACCCGCGCAGCGGGCGGGTGGTCCCGGCCGAGACCGGCTTCCTGCGCGGGTACGGCGAGGGGCCGGGGTGCCGCCCGGCCCGGAGATGGTTCGCAGGAGGGCGGAACCGGCCGTTCGTCGGCGGGAATCGGTCGTGGCCGCCGCCCCGGCCGATCCGGCGGCCCTCGATGAAGTAGTCATGTACACGCGACTTGTGAGTGTGACTCGAACTGCGCAGACAGTGCCCGACCGCTCCTCTCGCACCGGCGGAGCGGCCCGCTGCGACAGCGCGAGGAACGGAGCTCCGACCGAGAGCGCCGTCCGACCCGGGCGGCCGTCGAGACGTGCCCCCGTGCCCGGTGGCCGACTCCGCAGGGCGGACCGCCGCGTGCGACCGAAGCACCTGCGTACCGAAGCACCGCGCTGAAGCACCTGCGTACCGAAGGGCCTGCGTACCGAAGGACCGTGCTCCGTTTCCCGCGATCACCCCTGGAGTGTGCCTGTGTCATCGTCTCCGACAACCGCCGGGAGCCTGCCCTCCTGGTCCCGTACACGTGCACGACGCCGCCGGTGGACGGCGGCCACCGTCTCGGCCGCCCTGGTGGCGGGCGTGCTCCTCGGCGTGCAGGACGCCTCCGCCCGACCCCCGTCCGAGGCCCCGCACAGCCCCCGACAGCCGGCCGCGACGCAGCAACCGACCGGCGACCTGGCCTCCGCCCGGCTCACGGCCCGGTTGCAGGGGAAGCCCGTCGAGGTGCCGGCCGAACGCACCGACTCCTCCACGACCTGGGCGAACCCCGACGGCAGCGTCACCCTGGAGGTCGCGGCGGGGCCGGTCCGGATGCGCCGCCCGGACGGCGGCTGGGCGGACGTCGACGTCACCTTCGCCAAGCGCCCCGACGGCTCCGTCGCCTCGAAGGCCCACCCGCGCGGACTGGCCCTGGCGGGGGAGACGAAGGGCAGGCGGGCCGGCTCGTTCGCCGAGGCCGCCGGCGCCCCTGTCCAGGACCTCCTCAGTCTCACCGCCGGCGGTCGGAACGTCGCCATGCAGTGGCGGGGCGGGCTGCCCGCACCCCGGGTGGAAGGCGCCCGGGCCACCTATCCGGACGTGCTGCCCGGTGCGGACCTGGTCATCGACGCCACCCGCACCGGCTACGAGCAGTCCGTGATCCTCAAGAAGCGACCCGCGGGCCCGGCCGACTACACGCTGCCGCTGAAGGCGCCCGGAGTCAACGCGCGCCAGAACGACGACGGCGGCGTGACGTTCACCGAGGCCGCCACCGGACGCGAACTCGCCTCGATGCCGGCCCCGGTCATGTGGGACGCGACGGTCGACAGGAACTCCGGTGAGCACACCCACCGGGCACCGGTGGGACTGAAGGTCGTGCAGTCCGGCGACACCATCGAACTGCGCCTCAGCCCCGACGCCGCGTTCCTCGCCGACCCGGCGACCGCGTACCCCGTGACGGTCGACCCGTCGGACACCGTGCTCTCCGACGTCTTCGACACCTGGGTCCAGCAGGGCGAGACCGTCGACGCGTCGAGCGCCACCGAACTGAAGCTCGGCTGGCCGGGCGACTGGGCGGACGCCGCGCGGACCAAACCGCGCATCGCCCGCTCCTTCATCAGCTGGGACATGGCGCCCATCAAGGACGCCCTGGTCTCCAAGGCCACCCTGTCCCTCTACAACTTCCACTCCTGGGACTGCGCGAAGCCCGTCGCCTGGGAGGTATGGGACACCAACACCGCGACGACCGGCAGCCGTTGGACCAACCAGCCGGCCTGGCTGAAGAAGTACGCGACGTCCACCGAGACCCGCGGACAGAACTGCGCCAACGGTGCCTACGTGAACGCCGACGTCACCCCCCTGCTGCAGTACTGGGCGGGCCAGACCTCGGTGGGCCGCCAGGGCCTCGGCCTGCGCGCCGCCAACGAGGCCGACACCGGGTCCTGGAAGAAGTTCTACTCCGGCAACGCCGCCGCCGGTCAGATCCCGAAGCTCTCGGTGACGTTCAACTACCGCCCCCGGACCGGCACCGACCAACAGGCCGGCCCTCCCTTCTTCGCCGACAACGGCGTCTACACCGTCAACACCCTGACCCCCGTCCTGCGCGACACCTACACGGACTCGAACAACGACCGGATCAACGGCACCTTCCAGATCGTGGACGCGGCCACCGACCAGCAGGTCGGCGAGTACCTGGTGTCCCCGTGGGGCGCCAGCGGACAGCCGCTGTCGGCCACCGTTCCTCCCGGCCTCCTCCAGGACGGCCGGACCTACCGGTTCCGCAGCAACCCGTACGACGGAACCCACTACAACCTCTCCTGGTCGCCCTGGCGCACCTTCACGGTCGACACCCGGGCACCCTCCGCGCCGGGCGCCGTGACCTCGACGGACTACCCCTCGGCCTCCTGGGTGAAGGGAGTCGGCCAGAGCGGCACGTTCACCGTCACACCCCCGCAGGGCGACCACCGCTGGCTGGAGTGGACCCTCGACGGCACCACCTGGACGCGCATCGCCACCGACGGCACCACCACGCCGGTCGCCGTGCTCGCCACCCCGACCCGCGGCGGCACCAACACCCTTCAGGTCCGCAGCGTCGACCGGGCCGACAACCGGTCGGAACCCCTCGCGTACGAGTTCCACGTCGGCGCCGGCGGCGTCACCAGGCCGTCCGACGGCCGGCGCACCGCGGCACGGCTGCCCCTCCAGGCCGAGGCCGACGCCTCACGCTACGACGCCGTGACCTTCTCCTGGCGACGCTCGGACGCCGACGCCTGGGCACCCGTCCCGCCCGGCCACGTGAGCGCGGCCGGCACCCCGCTGACCGCCTGGCCGGTCGCCCTCAGCGCCGGCCGGAGCCCGCAGCTGGCCTGGGACGCCGCGACGACCGTCAGCCCCGACGGCACGGTGCAGCTGAAGGCCGACTTCACCGGCCCCGCCGGCGCCAGGGCCTCCAGCGACCCCCTCAAGGCGATCGTCGACCACACCGCCGACGGCGCCGCCACCGTCCCCGTCGGCCCCGGGGAGGTCAACCTCCTCACCGGCAACTACAGCCTCAGCCGCACCGACACCGCCTTCTTCGGGACGGCGATCACCCGCACCGCCTCCTCCCGTAACCCCCAGGAAGGCGGCGCCCAGGCAGGACAGGCCGCGATCTTCGGGAAGGAGTGGCTCTCCGGCACCTCCACCGGCCGGAAGGACTCCGGCTACACCGCGATCAACCGCACCTCGGCCACCTCCCTGGACGTCCTGCGGCTCGACGGCACGAACCTGCACTTCACCGCCGACGAGGCGGCCACCGGCTGGATCGCCGAACCCGGCGCCGCGCAACTCACCCTGACCGGCTCGTTCGCTGCAGGCTTCACCCTCACGGACACCGACGGCGGCACCGCGGACTTCGCACGCACCGACCCCGCCGCGGCCGCCTGGGCCCTCACCCGTTCGTCGACCCGCGGCCTCGACAACACGACCAGCACGATCGTCTCCCAGAACGTCACCGGACCCGACGGGCGGATCCTCACCCGGCCGCAACGGGTGATCAGCCCGACCAGCGCCGCGGCCTCGACGGCCTGCGCGGACGACCCGGCCACCCGCGGGTGCCGCGTCCTGGAATTCGTCTACGCCCCGACCACCACCGCGACCGCCACCACCCTCGGCGACGTCGCCGGACAGGTCACCGCGATCCGCCTGTGGTCCACCGAACCCGGCGCGGGCGCCGCCACCGCCGTCGACGTCAGCCGCTACGCCTACGACGGCAACGGCCGGCTGCGCCAGACCTGGGACCCGAGGATCGCCCCGGCGGTGCCGACCGCCTACGACTACGACACGGCCGGCCGCGTCACCACCCTCACCCCGCCCGGCGAACTTCCCTGGACCTTCGGCTACGGGCGCGTCGGCGGCTCCCCGGCCGCCGGGGACGGCATGCTGCTCGCCGCCTCGCGTCCGACCCTGGCCCCCGGCTCCGCCGACCAGGTCAACGGCACCGCCGCCACCACCCTCGTCTACGACGTACCGGTCACCGGCAACGGCGCACCGTACGACCTCGGCCACACCGCCACCGCCTCCTGGGGCCAGCGGGAGACGCCCACGGACGCCACCGCCGTCTTCCCGCCCGACCAGACCCCCGCCGCCAACGCCGGAACGCAGCTCCCGGCGAACGGCTACGGCCGCGCCGACCTGTACTACCTGGACGCCTCCGGCCAGGAGACCGACACCGCACGGCCGGGCGGAGCCCTCACGGTCACCGAACACGACGCCTTCGGCAACACCGTCCGCCGGCTGACCGCGGCCAACCGCGCGCTGGCCCTGGGCATCACCGACCAGGACCGTTCGACCCTCGCGTCCCTCGGGATCGCCGCCCTCGGCAGCGCCGAACGCGCCGGCCTGCTCTCCACCACGACGACCTACAGCGCCGACGGCAGCCGCGAACTGGAGACCCTCGGCCCCCTCCACTACGGCACGCTGGAACGGAAACTGACGGCAGGACAGACCGTGGTCGCCGAAGCCGGAACCCAACTGCCCCTGCGGCAGCGGACGGTGAAGGAGTACGACGGCGGCCGGCCCACCGACGGCACCGCCACCGTGCGCGACCAGGTCACCCGGGAGACCAGCGGCGGACAGCCCCGCATCGACACCGCACTGCTCGCCGACGCCCGCGTCACGGCCACCGGCTACGACTGGGCCAGGGGGCTGCCCAGCACCACCGTCCAGGACCCCGACGGGGCCCGGCTCACCACCTCCACCGTGTACGACGCCCAGGGACGGGTGACCGGCGCGAGCCTGCCGGCCTCCACCGGCACCGACGCGGGCACCACCGTCACCGCGTACTACACCGGGGACGGCACCGGAGCGTGCGCCGGCCGGCCCGAGTGGGCGGACCAGGTCTGCTCGGTCGGACCGGCCGCCGACATCACCGGCGGGGGAGCCAACCCGGTCCAACTCCCCGTGAAGACGGTCGAGTACAACCGGTACGGCCAGACCACCAGCACCACCGAGACGGCCAACGGGGCCCAGCGGACCACGACCACCGGCTACGACGGGGCCGGACGCCAGACCCGGTCCGCCGTCAGCGGGCCCGGCCAGGAGGTGCCCGTCGTCACCACCGGCTACGACAGCGCCAGCGGGCGCCAGACCACCACGGCCACCACCGGCTCCGGCACCGTCACCACGGTCTTCGACCGCCTCGGCCGCCTCACCGCCTACACCGACGCCGACGGGGGCACCACCACCACCCAGTACGACAAGCTCGACCGGCCGACCCTCGTCACCGACACCGCACCGTCCACCACCACCTACACCTACGACACGGCCGTCGAACCGCGCGGCCTGGCCACGTCGGTGGGCGACTCGGTGGCCGGCACCTTCACGGCCCGCTACGACGCCGACGGCACCGTGACCGGCACCGGCCTCCCCGGCGGCTACACCATGCGCCAGCTCAAGAGCCCCACCGGGACCCTCTTCGACCGCACGTACACCCGCGACAGTGACGGCACGACCGTCCTGAGTGACGGGATCAGCACGACCGTCCACGGCCAGTGGGCCACCCACACCGCGACCTTCGGCTCCGCCTCCCAGCAGGCCTTCGGCTACGACACCGTCGGACGCCTCACCCGGACGACCTCGGCCGCCGACGGCGTCTGCACCACCAGGACCTACGCCTTCGACCGCAACACCAACCGCACCGCCCGGACCTCCGCGAGCGCCGCACCCGGCGCCGAGTGCACGCCGTCGGGCGGCACCACGGAGCAGCACGCCTACGACTCCGCCGACCGCCTGGTCGACCCCGGCTACGGCTACGACGCCTTCGGCCGCACCACGACGCAACCCGGCGCCGCCACCTCCTACTTCGCCAACGACCTCGTGCGGCAGCAGAGCACCGCCACCGACCGCCAGACCTGGACGCTGGACCCGGCACTGCGGCTGCGGGCCTGGACCACCGAGGTCAACCCCGGCAGCGGTTGGAGCACCGCACGCACCGGGCTCAACCACTACGGATGCGCCTGCGACAACCCCACCTGGATCGTCGAGGACACCGGCACCGGCGACCTCACCCGCCAGGTGACGACGCCCGCCGGCGGCCTCGGCGCCACCACGGCCAGGACCGGCGGCGTGGTGCTCCAACTCGCGAACCTGCACGGCGACATCGTGGTCGCCCTGCCGCTCGACCCGGCGAAGCCCCCGACCGCCGTGACCTTCGACGAATACGGCAACCGCCTCCCCGGCGCCGCCCCCCTCCGGTACGGCTGGCTCGGCGGCCAGCAGCGCTCGGCCGAGACGCCCACCGGGGCCGTCCTGATGGGTGTGCGGCTCTACGCCCCGGCGCTCGGCCGGTTCCTGACCACCGACCCGATCAAGGGCGGCAACGCCACCGCCTACGACTACGTCTCCCAGGATCCGAACATCCGCTTCGACCTCGACGGACAGTGGAGCTGGGGCTGGGCCCGCAAGGCCTGGACCTGGACCAGGCCCTTCCTGATCAAGTGCGGCCGCGGGGCCTGGGCCTCCCGCAGCTACGGCTACACCTGGCAGCAGAAGGCCGCCGCCATGGCCATGGGCTGCTTCATCCACCAGATCTGACGATCGGTCACCACAGCGCTCCACCTCGACGCCCGGCCCCCGGAACCCACCCGGGGGCCGGGCGTACGGTGGACAGGGGTCAGGGTTCCCGCCGGGTGCTCAGGGTGCTCGGGGCCGGAGGGAGGCGGAGGGCTGCGATGTCCTGCTGGGCGGCGGCGGAGAGGGGGACGCCCCAGGCCCGGTAGAAGGCGGTGAGGTCCTGGGCCGCCACCTTGCTGGTGACGAGGGCGAGGTTGGCCCAGCGGTCCGTGCCCCGGGGCGGGGCGGAGCGGACCAGCTTCTGGACGGCGGGCCAGAAGTTCTCGCCGTACTGGAGTGTCAGCTGCTGCAGCATGACGAGCTTCTCGAAGGCGTCGAAGGAGTCCGCGTAGGAGACTCCGCTCGTGCCGACCTTGGGCAGGGCGGAGTCGTAGACCTTCTCGGCGACCAGGCGCGAGGGCCGGCCGAACGCCTTCTCCACGGCGAGCGAGTAGATGTTGACCGAGACCTCGACCACCTCGGACGGTTCGACGGAGCGCTGCTGACGGTGGTGGCCCTGTTCGTGCCAGATGCCCCAGCCGGTGGCGGCGCCGTCGGCGATCCAGGGGGCGGAGTCGTCCTTGAATCCCATGTAGCCGTCGGTGGCGAAGGCCGCGCCGGCCCGGCGTTCCACCTCGGTGTAGTGGAACGGGAAGACACCCGGGGAGTCGGGCCCGGGGGCGGTGGTCGCGTCGGCAGCGGTGGGGGCGGCGAGGGCGGCAGCCGCGTCCTCGATGCCCCGGGCACATTCGAGGTGGCGCAGCACGGTCTCCGGTGAGTTGTAGGAGAAGCGGGCCGCGGTGTCGCGGGTGAGGGTGACGACGGTCCGTCCGGCGACGAACTCGGCGTAACGGGTGGGGCGTTCGGCGAGCTGGGTGCGCCACTCGGCCGCGGTGGTGCGGCCGAGGACGAAGACCGGGGCCGCCTGGACGTCGCCGGTCAGGGTGACGGTCGTCCGGTCGGCGGCGGTGCCGTCGAAGGCCAGGTAGACCATGCCGCCGCGGTGGTCCTGGACCTGGGTGGCCCCGGACGGTCCGGCGGTGTGGCGGCGGCCGGCGGTGAGGCCGGAGCCGACCGGCGGGCCGACGACGACCCGCAGCCGGCCGGTGCCGGCGGTGCCGGTGACGGTGGCGGTGAGCTGCGCCCCGGGCGGCAGGTACAGGCCGGTCGGCCGGAGGTCGGAGGGCAGCTGGGCGAGGTCCTGGCGCTGCCGCTCGTCCTGGGCGGAGGGCAGCCCGGTGAGGGTGACGGTGTAGGGGCGGTCAGGCTGGGGCGGGACGAACGGGTCGAGGCCGTCGGGGCCGGTGGCGCGGGGGCAGGCCGGGGCGGTCAGCGCGGCTTCGGCGCCGGGTGCGGATTCGGCCCCCTCGGCGGAGAGCGCGGTGATGCGGTAGCGGTGAACCCCGCCGGGGCCGAGCCCGCCGTCGCGGTACTGCCGGTCGGTGGTGACGGCGATCCGGCCGCCGTCGCGGTAGACGGCGTATCCGGCGGGTGCGGGGCCGGGCGGGGCGGTCCAGCGGACGGTGGCACCGGTGGGCGATTCGGCGGTCGCGGAGGCGGCGCCGGGGGCGGCCTGGGTCCGGGCGGTTCCCGGCCGATCGGCGGCCGGGAACCGGGTCCAGGTCTGGTTGCCGCCGCCGTTCGCCGGGTAGAGCCCGGCGAAGCCGCTGTTCCGGTAGTGGTCGAGGGCGAGGGTCGGGTCGCCCGCCCAGCGCAGGGTTCCCGTGTCCGCGGCGTACTGCCAGCGGGACTGGTCGGTGCCGTTGCTGACGGGCCGTGCGACGACGGTGCTGGCGTACCAGCCGGGGCCGTTGCGCACGTCGAGCACCGGGTAGGGCGCGGCGGAGCTCTGCACCCGGCCCTCCGGGGTGACGGTCCACCGCTGGGTCGGCGGTGTCGGCTTCCCGGCGACCGACGCGCACGGCTCCACCGAGACCGAGCGGTCGGGAGTGACGATCGGAGCGAGCGTCAGACAGCGTCCACCGGTTCTCAGTTCGCCGGCATCTCCTGCGGCCGGGGTGACGGCGGTGTAGCCGGGGCTGAACGTCCACCGCTGGTTGCTGCCGCTTCCCGGTGTGTACAGCGTGGCCCGGTCCTCGCCGACGTTGAAGTCCAGGACGTACGGGCCGCCCTTCCACGTCAGGCTGCCGGCGGACGCGTCGTACGACCAGGCACCGGTGGCGGCGACGGCAGGGACGGGCGCGGTCGGTGCCCCCCTGGAGGGGGTGCTGCCGGGCTGGAGGCCGAGGGCGAGGTCGCCCGTGACGGCGCTGTGGAGGGTGCCCTGGGGGTCGAGTCGCCACTGCTGCCCGGCGGGGGTGGGCTCGCCGAGTTCCGAGGTGCAGGTACGCAGCCGCGTCTGGAGGGTCTGTTCGACGGTCAGGCACTGCCCGAGAACGCGCAGCTCCGACCACTGGTCGGCCGCGCGTGAGGGTGTCGCGCGCGGTTGGGCCAGTGCGGTCGGGCAGGGTGCGAGGAGGGGCAGTAGGGCCAGGGAGACGGCGGTGGCGGTCAGGCCGGACGGTCTGCGGCGGTGTTCGGTCATCGGGCGGGATCACCTTCGTGGTCGGGAGCCCGGAGCGTCGGCGCGTCCCGGGTGCGCACAGGATGCGCACAGCACCGAGGCCGACCGGCTGCTACCACGAGGGCGATGACCTGCAAGATCACCCCATCGGCTGCCGTACGGGCCGGGCCGGGCCGTGGACGCGACGGCCGGTCGTGCGCACCCCGTGTCCGGGCCTGCGCGGGATGCCCTGGAAGATCCGCCGTGACCGCCGTGACCGCGGTCACTGCGGGGAGCACCGGGCACGGGCAAGGGCCGTCGACGCTCGCGAGGAGTACGGGCCCCACCAGGCCCGACATGGTGTTCGGAGCAGCGGGCGGCCTGCCCGGCTTGCAGCGGGGCGGGCCCGGGCGGACGGTCGCCGCATGACAACTACGCGCGCACGGAGTGCCTGCCTCGCGGCCGCGGCCGCCCTCTCGCTCCTCACCCTGGCCTCGGTGGCCCCCGCCGCCCACGCCACCACGCTGCGGCTGAAGGCGTGCAACGAGGCAGGGAGCCGTCAGCCCGGCGATGCCCTGATCAACACGGGGGTTGTCGCTCAGGTCGTCGGGATCGGGGGCAGCTTCAGCGGGTCGTACCCGGGCTACACGATCACCAAGGTCGAGGCCCGCACCGTGCTCGGCACTCCGATGTGCATCGTCATCACCGACGGCGGTCCTGGCACGGACCGTGTCACCCTGACCACCCGCGAGACGGTCGGCAGCGTGTGGATCTACGGCATCCGGAAGTAGGAGACCACCGGGCGCCCGGATGCTGCGGCCCCTGGTGAGGGGTGTGCCGGGCCGGGAACGGGCGGTGGCCGGCGCCGAGTTCGACCGCGTTGCCGCTCCGGCGGGCGGACTCGCCTGGCGGGGCGGTGGCGCGCCGCCGTTGACCCGGCCCTCTGTTTCCGTACGGGGGTCGGGTCAACGGCGTTCGTCCGGAGCCTGGCGTCCGGTCGGTTGACGTGGATGATGCTGAGCCAGAACACCTCCATGGGGCGGTTCTCGCCGGTCGTGCCGATATTTCCGGCCCCTTCCGGGTAGGTCGTGCCGCCCCGCCGGCCGCGTCCCTGGAGTAGGCGCGATCGCCTCGATGGGGGAGTTCATCCCGGTGGTGCCGGCGGGACGTCTCCCCCGGTCCTGCCGCCCGGGCGGGTCGGTCAGGGCGGTGGCGGGTCGGTGGGGCCGACGAACGTCGCTGCCAGACGGGCCGCCGCCACGGTGGGCCGGTCGCGGTGCCGGGCCGACCAGGCCAGCGCCGAGTGGGTCGGCGGGAGCCCGGGGACGTCGACGAAGCGCACCCCGGCGCGTGGGTACAGCTCGCGGACGGAGGCGGGCAGGAATGCCACCCCCTCGCCTTCCGCGACGGCGTGCAGCAGGGTCTCGATGTCGGAGGCGACCGGCCCGTAGCGGACGGGGGAGCCGTCGGGCCGGGGGTCGACCGCCCAGAACCGGCGCCACGCCCGCGGTGCCTGCGGCGGGGTGGCGACCACCGGCCGGCCGGCGAGCAGATCGAGCGGGACGGCGGGGCGGGCGGCCAGCGGATCCCGGGCGGGCAGGCAGGCGACGCGCGGTTCGGCGGCCAGCAGGTGGACTTCGATGCCGTCCGCCGTCGGCGGGCGCAGGAACGCCACGTCGACCGAGCCCTCGATCAGGGCTGTGCCCTGGTGCGCGAAGTCGAGTGCGGTGATCTTCGTGGTGATGCCGGGGCAGTGCCGCCGCAGGGCCCGGAGGACGGCGGCGGTGTGCGGCTGGGAGGCCTGGGCGCCGGTCATGCCGACGATCAACTCCGCTCCGGCGTGTCTCAGTTGGGCCTGGGCGGCCAGTCTCAGCCGGTCGGCCGCGTCGACGGCGGCCCGGATCTCCGGGAGGAGGGCCCGGCCCGCGGCGCTGAGCGCGACCGCGCGGTTGGTGCGCTCCAGCAGTCTGACGCCGAGCCGCCGTTCGAGATCGCGGATCTGCCGGCTGAGGGCGGACTGGGTGATGAAGAGGCGGGCCGCGGTGCGGCCGAAGTGGAGTTCCGCGCTGAGGGCGAGGAAGAGCCGGAGTTGGTGGATGCTCGGCCCTGCCGGCGTACCGTCCGGTCGGGAGGTCCGCAGGGGACCCTGTGCTGCGTCCATGACAGTCAATCTATCAACGAACTATTTTTCTGCATGATCATGCATGCTGACATGTTCGCCCGACTGTGGAAATGTCTGGACCAATCCGCCGACCGGGCCGGCCACCGCCGGCCGGGTGCGCGGGCACAGGCCCCAACCGGGCAGTTCCTACGGCGAGTTCGCGGAGTCCGTCATGTCTCGTACGCAGTCGCGTCGATCCGGCGCGCGCACCACCTTTGCCCTTCTCCTGGCCGGAGCCTGTCTCACGGCCGTCTCGGCGCCGACGGCGGCCGGGGCCGTCGGCGCCGCCGGACGGCCCGCCGGTGGGCCTCCCGTCCACGCGGAGGCCGTCACCTCCGTCCAGGTGCCGCCCGGCGTCACCGCCGGCGTCGCCGTCTACGACCGTCAGACCGGCACCTTCACCGAACAGCTCAACTCCTCCACCCAGTTCCGTTCCGCCTCGGTGGTCAAACTGCTGATCGCCCTCGACTACCTGTGGAACCGGGGACCCACCTACGACATCCCGTCCGCCGACCGCGCGCGGCTGGACGCCATGCTGCGCAGCAGCGACGACGACGCGGCCAGCTACTACTGGCTGAACAACGGCGGCGGCGCGATCGTCGACCGGATGGTCACCCGGCTCGCGCTGACGGACACCGCCCGCCCGCCCGCGACCAGCGCGGGCGTCTGGGGCTACACCGCCGTCACGGCGGCCGACACCGTGCGGATCTACCGCTACCTGCTGGAGCAGGCCCCGGCGGCGGTGCGGGACTTCGTGCTCGGGAACCTCCACGCCTCGACCCGGTGCGGTACGGACGGCTTCGACCAGCACTTCGGGATCGCCGGATCGTTCGCGCAGTCCTGGGCGGTCAAGCAGGGCTGGTCGGGCTTCTCCTCGGGCGGCTGCACGCCGCAGCCGCCCCACCCCCCGACGGTCGCGTCCGTCGACACGCCGAACGCCGCGGGCGAGGCGGGCGGCACGGGCACGACGGGCGACGGGCGGGAGGTGCGCGAGGCGGGTGAGGCGGGTGAGGCGGGTGAGGCGGGCACCCTCGCGGTGGACCTCACCCGGCCGGTCCTGCACAGTACCGGCACCGTCGGCACGGGCGACCGCACCATCGTGGCCGTCTACACGTCGCACCCCGTGGGCACCACCTACGGCAAGGCCTACACCGACCTCGGCCGGCTCACCCGCTCGCTGAGCGTCCCGGGTGCCGTCCAGCCGGCCGGCACCTGGTTCGGGACCTGGGGCGAGAACGTCCGGGTCCGGCCGCAGGCCAACACCTCCCAGTCGGCGATCACCGTGCTGCCCGCCGGTGTCGAGGTGCTGGTGACGTGCCAGAAGCAGGGCGAGACGGTCTCCGTTCCGCCCTACACCAACGACTGGTGGGCGTACCTGCCGCAGTACGGCGGCTACGTGACGAACATCTACCTCCAGTCGCCCGGCAACCAACTGCCCGGCGTCGGCACCTGCTGAGCCCTACAACGGCTCGGGCGGTGGCGCGGCCCTGCACGACAACATCGCCTCGCACCAGTGGGTCAACTCCTGCTGACCGGCGCCACCGGCCCGGTCAGTCCGGGGACCCCGCCCTGAGCCCCGCCGCAGGCGCCCGCCGTAGCGCGGCCGCGGCCGCCCGCACCCCTGGCGCGGGCGGCCGTCCGGCCGCGATTCCGCGCACGGTCCCGGCGCTGCCGTCACAGCCCCAGCAGCAGGTCCCGCACCGCGGCGGGCCGGGACAGGAACGGATGGTGACCGGCGTCGAGCTCGACGACGCCGCCGGCCCGGCGGGCGAACTCGCGCTGCAGGCGCGGCGGGGTGCCCCGGTCCCGGCCGCAGACGACGTACGTCGAGGGCACCTGCTGCCACGCGGCCGCCCCGACCGGCTGCCCGGTCACCCGCAGGCTCTGCCGGGCGAGGTGGTTCGCCGCCTGCGCCCGGACGTCCGGGCCGCAGTCCTGCAGGAACGTGTCCACGAGCAGCTCGGGACGGACCCCGAAGGTGCCGGCGTCGGGATCGACGTCGAGGTACGGGGCGGGACCGCCGTCCCCGAACTCCGACAGGCTCTGCCCGACCTCGGGCAGGTAGCTGGAGATCAACACCAGGTGGCGGACCGACCCGACACCCGCGGCGGCCTCCGCGGTGACGATGCCCCCGTAGCTGTGGGCGACCACGACGGTGGGTTCGTCACCGTCCAGCAGCACCTGCCGCACCGCCGCCACGTCCTCGGCCAGCCCCGGACCGCCTCCGCCCCCGGGCACGCCCGCCTCGCCGCAGCTCGGCAGCGCCGGCGCGACGCTCCGCACCCCTCGCTCCTGCAGCAGCCCGGCCGTGCGGTGCCACCACCACGACCCGTCCCGCACACATGCCCCATGCACGAACACGACCCTCATCGCTGCCTCCACGTCGGCTCCGACCTGCCCTTCGATCAACGCTGGACGCGGCCACTGTGACGCCGGGAAGCCGAAGATCGTTCACGGAACCGCGGCGCCGGAACCGGCGACCTCACCGGCCGGCGCCCCCCGGGGCCCGGCACGCCGGCCCCCTCGTCCCACCCCGGCGGCCACGGGACACGCCACTGCGGCGAGTGATCACCCGGCCGCCCGCCCCGGTATGCCGCCGGACACCCCCCGCGGCCTGCCGCCCCCTCCCCGGCCGAGCGCGCGAGGCTCCCCCCGATCCAGGCCGACACCACCCTCGCCCGGGTGGCCGTCGCAGGGTCGGTACTGTGACCGGACACCCTGTTGAAAGGCGCCCTCCTCCATGGCCAACAACGCCGCCGAACCACGTGCCGCAGCCCGCAAGGCCCTGCTGCAGCTGACCGGCGTCAGCCGCTCGTACGGCGAGCGGGAGGTGCTGCACCCCGTGAGCCTGTCGCTCGCCGCCGGAGAGTGCGTGGCGCTGCTCGGGCACAACGGATCGGGCAAGTCGACCCTGCTCAGGGTCGCGGCCGGCCGCGACGTACCCAGCAAGGGCACCGTGACCTTCGACGGCATCCCGATGGACGAGAACGACCCCCGGGTCCGGGCCCGCGTGGCGGTGGTCGGCGACACCGTCGCCTGCTACCCCGACCTGACCGTCCGCGAACACCTGCTCCTGGTCGCGGTCGCGCACGGGGTCGCCGACGCGCCCGACTGGGTCTCCCAGGTCCTGGCCGACCGGATGCTCACCGAACGGGCCGACGCGCTCCCCTCGGCCCTCTCCTCCGGACAGATGCAGGCCCTGCTCCTCGCCTGCGCGCTGGTGCGCCCGCGCGATCTGCTGCTGCTGGACGAGCCCGAGCAGCGGCTCGACCCGGACGCCCGCCGACACCTCGCCGACCTCCTCAAGGCCGAACTGGCCGACGGCGTCGCCGTGTTGCTCGTCACCCACCACACCGACCTGGCCCTGGACGTGGCCGACCGGGTGCTGGTGCTGGAGGACGGCAGGATCCTCAAGCAGGGCGCTACCCGCAAGGTCCTGGCCGCGGAGTTCGCCGCCCGCACCGCCGCAGGCTCGGCAGGTGCCCGGTGACCACCGCCCACCCGGAAACCGACCCCGCCGTCGAGCCCTGGACGGACGACGACGACTGGACCGACGAGACCCTCGCCCTGCTGCGCACCCTGCGCACCCCCCACCGGCGCAACCGCGCCAAGTCGGTCGGCTTCGCCGTCTACTGCGTGGTACTCATCCTGATCATCTGGGGCGGCGTACCCAGCCTCGGACTGTTCCTCCAGGCCTCCATGGGCGCCGACTACACCGGCCACGGCAGCGACCTCCTCGCCGCCATGCCCGCCGGCATCACCGCGATCGGCCTGGCCGCCTTCCTGCTGCTGGTCCGGGACGGCCTGTGGCGCGGCCCCGTGGTGCCGCCCCGGGCGGCGGCCGACTGGCTGCTGATCCACCCCGTCCGGCCCCGTCCCGTACTCCGGCCCTGGTTCTGGCTGTCCTGCGCCGTGGCCGCGTTCCCCGCCCTGGTGGCGGCGGTCGGCGGGATGGTCGCGCTCGGGCTGACCGTGCGGGTCGGCCTGCCGGCCGCACTCGGCTGGTGCCTGCTCGGGGGACTCTGCGTGCCGCTCCTGGCTACCTGCACCGCCCTGGTGGTGGAGCGCAGCGACCGCGCCGCCCGCTGGGTACGCCGGCTCACCCCGTACCTGACACTGCTGATCATCGCCCTGGCGGGACAGAGCGCGCTGGCCGTCGCCGGTCACCCGGTGCGCTGGCTGGAACTGGTCGAACTGTGGTCGGGACCCTGGGGCTGGGCGGCGATCGCCGCCCTGGCACCGACCCCCGCCGCCGTCGCGGGCAGCTGGGTGGCCGCCGCGCTCCTGCTGGTCTCGACCGCTGCCGCCCTGCTGCTCGCCGACCGGGCCGCCGCGACCGTGCCACTGGCCCGCCTGCGCGAGCGGGCCAGGACGGCCGCCGGCGTACTGGCCGCACTCCGGACCGTCGAACTGCGCAGCGCGCGGCTGGCGGTGAACAGCGCCAACGGCGCCGCCCGCCAACGCCGGCTCCGGCTGCCGCCGCCCAGCCGCGCCTGGCTGGTGGTGCCGTGGCGGGACACCCTCGCACTGCTCCGGTCCCCTGCCCGGCTGGGCCGCGCGGTGGTCCTGGTCGTACCCGCGCTGTCCTGCGCCGTCCTCGCGCACGGCGCCACGGGCGGGCTGTCCTGGCTGGCCACCGCCGTGGCGCTGGTGTTCGGCTACCTCGCCGTCGCCCAGCTGCTGGAACCGGCCCGCATCGAGACCGACGACGTCCGACGGGCCTCCTGGTCGCCGTACCCGTTCGCCGGCCTGATGCTGCGCCATGCGATCGTGCCGACACTGGCCGGGCTCCTGCTGGGGCTGGCCTGCGCCGCGGCGCTCCTGGCGGCGGGCACCGGCCCGGCGGCCTGGCTCGCACCGGCCGCCGCTCCGGCACTGGTCGCGGCGGGACTGGTGAACGCCTGCCGCGGGGTGCTGCGCAAGGACCTGATGTTCTCCCCGGCCCAGGGCGCGGGCGGCGGGACGGGCCCGCTGCTGTTCGCCGCCTGGTACGCCGCCGGGCCCGCCGTGGGCGTGGCGTTGCTGACGCCGATGTTCTCCTCGGCCCTGCGCGGCGGGACGGTCGAACAGGTCGGCAAGGCGGCCCTGATGGCGGTGGTGGTGGCCGTCCTCCTGCTGCGCTGGGCGCAGGCCAGGGCCGCGAAGATGAGCAAGGCCCGCCCGGGGGAGAGCACTCCCTAGACCCGTACGCCGCAGGTCGTTGACCTCCCGGGTCCGATCAGGGGCTCTGTCTGATCAGGCGGAGGCCGTGCTCCAGGTCGAACCCGCCCGGGACCGACGGCCGACGAGGCTCCCGCTCTGCGGGGTCGAGGACCGGTCGTACCGCACCCCGATCTTCCGCACCCCGATCTTCCGCACCTCGCTCTACCAGCAGGCCGGCTACGCCCCGGCCTGCTGGTAGAGCGCCACCAGGATTCCGTGCACCGGCTCGTCCTCCGAGTCCTCCTCCGTCTCGTCGACCAGCCCGGCCAGTGCCTCGGCGAGCCGGGCTGCCTTGGCCGGGCTGAGCCGGAGGTGGCGCAGTGTCAGGAGGTGGTCGGCGGGTGAGCGGTCCAACTCCTGGGCGACGGCGCCGAACAGCGCGGCCGTGCCCTCGGCCTGCGGTTCGTCGACGAGGAGCCGCCCGGCGGTCCGCCGGTAGTACTTCTCGGTGCCGCCGCGTACCCGTCGCGTTCCCGCGTCCTGGACCAGCCCTGCCTCGGACAGCACCCTCAGGTGGTGGGAGACGCTGCCCTTGTTCACTCCCAGTTGCGCGGCGAGGCGGCTGATCGTCGACGGCCGGCCGCTGAGGGCGAAGAGCAGGCGCTGGCGCAGGGGGTGGGCGAGCGCCGCGTGCTGCAGGGGCGTGCTGATCCGCTGTACGTCTTCGTCCGGTTGGTGGCTCACGAGATCAAGCGTTAAGGACGGTTGACGCTTTGGCAAGTCGGCTGGTCTACTCCCTGTCATGACCTCCACCACAACGCCCACTGCGTTGGACGCCGCCACCGTTGTCGAGTCCGTCGCCGAGCTCGTCGGCGAGAACTACGTCTTCCCCGATGTCGCCCGGGAACTGGCGGCCCTGCTGCGGAGCCGCAGCGCCGAGGGATCGTACCGGATCGAATCCGCGGAGGAGTTGGCCGAAGCGGTCACCGCGGACCTGCGGTCCGTCAACGGTGACCTGCACCTGGCCCTCAAGCACCACGCCGTGCCGGTGCCGCCCGAGCAGGGAGCGGCGGCACTCGCCGCGATGCGGAGGCAGTTCGACGCCTCCCTGGGCGGTGTTCCGCGTGTGGAGCTCCTCGACGGGGGCGTCGCGGTGCTGGAGATCGCACCCCTGCTGTTCCCGCTGGACTGGGCGGCGCAGCCGCTGGCCGCGGCGCTCTCACTGGTGGCACCCGCCCGCGCCCTCATCCTCGACCTGCGCGGCAACGTCGGTGGCGATCCGAACACGGTCGCCTTCGTCTGCGGCTACCTGCTCGACGGCCGGACCAAGCTCAACACCATGGTCTCGCGGCAGGGGGAGGTGGCCGAGCAGTCCTGGACGCCCCCGTTCGTACCGGGTGCCCGCTTCGGCGGCGACAAGCCGCTCTACGTGCTGACGAGCGGACGCACCTTCTCCGCGGGCGAGGAGCTCGCCTACGACCTGCAGCAGCTCGGGCGCGCCGAGGTGGTCGGGGAGGCCACCCGGGGCGGCGCGCACCCGCGCGAGGGCTGGACGGTGCACCCGCACCTGGAGCTCAGCGTGCCCATCGCCCGCGCGGTCAACCCGGTCTCGGGCACCAACTGGGAGGGCACCGGCGTCCGGCCCGACGTGCCGTGCGACGCCGAGGCGGCGCTCGACCGCGCGCTGACCCTGGCCGTGGCGCGCCTGATCTAGGCCTGTGCCTCGGGCCGCGCTCTGGATGCGCGAAGGGCCGGCGGCCGGCGATGTGCCTGTTCCTCGGGCAGGGCCACGAGGAGGTCGCGCGGCTGTTGGGCGAGGGACTCGGTGACGGACGGCGGGTGTGGCGGGTGCCGACAACCGCCGCGAGCGGTCGGGCCCGTCGCCGTCTGGGCCCGGAACCGTTGAAGGTCCTGTTCGCGCGGGTGTGCCGTTCGGTGGCGGTGCCCGGGACGGCGGGTGCCTGGTACCGGCGCCGGCAGTTGGTCGCGGTGGACGGCACCACACTGGGCCTGGCGGCCTGGCGGCCTGGCGGCCTGGCGGACACCGAGGCCGGCGACGCCTTCTCGGCCGCCCGGGCTCCACCCTGGACGAGATCAAGACGGCGGTAGTCGGACGGCCGCCACAGGCCGATGAGAATCAAGGCGTTGTCGGCGGTGCAGCATGTGTCATGGGCAGGGGGCCTGCGTACCCGGCCGCCGCACCCGGCGGCGGTCGGGTCGCCCCGCCCGCCGCCGGGTCATCACCGCAGGTCAGCGCCGCAGACCGCGGTCCAGCGCGGCGATCAGCGAGCCCTGGGCGTCGTCCCCGTCCAGGGACCAGACCATCACGCCGCCGAGACCGTTCCGCCGGGTGTAGCGGGCCTTCTGGGTGGCGGTGGCCGGGTTGTCGTACGTCCAGAACTCGGTGCCGTCGTACTTCCAGGCCGCGCCGTACTCGCGGTCGGTGTGCACGGCGCCCGGCAGGTCCTTGATGGCCTTGTAGGGCAGCTGGCCGCCGCCGAGCGGGGACATGCCGGTGGCGGGCTGGTAGAGGCCGTTCTTCGTCCCGGCGGGCACTCCCGTCCAGCCGTAGCCCCAGGACGGCACCCCGAGCACCGCCTTGCGGGCCGGCAGGCCGCCGGCGAGGTAGTGCCGCACCACCCGGTCCGCGCTGTAGCTGTCGCTGGTGCCGGAGGGGTCGGCCGGGTCGGTGTAGAGGTTCGCCTGGTGGTTGGTCGGGCCCTGCGGCTCCCAGGAGCCGTGCATGGTGTAGGTCATCAGGTTCAGGTAGTCCACCTGGCGGGCGACCTTCCTCAGCTCCAGCCGGTCCGCGACGTCGGTGTTGGCGGCGACGGCGGCCGTCAGCAGGTGGCGCCCCCGCCCGCCGTCGCGCACCGCGTCCAGCTGCCGCCGGAACTCGGCCAGCAGCAGGGTGAAGTTGCGGCCGTCCTCGGGGCGCACCGAGTTGTCCGGCAGACCGTCGCCGCCCGGGTGCTCCCAGTCGAGGTCGATGCCGTCGAAGACGCCCGCGCCGCTGCCCGGGCCGCCCTCCGGAGAGCCCAGCTGCGGCAGGTTGCCCTTGATGTAGAGGTCGACGCAGGAGGCCACGAACTTCTTGCGCGCCGCGTCGGTGGCGGCCACGTCCGAGAAGTACTTGGACCAGCCCCAGCCGCCGATAGAGATGACGGCCTTCAGGTGGGGGTTCTTGGCCTTCAGCTTCCGCAGCTGGTTGAAGCTGCCCTTCAGCGGCTGGTCCCAGGTGTCGGCGACGCCGTCCACCGAGTCGGCCGCGCTGATCGGGCGCTGGTAGTCGACCCAGGCGTCGGCCTGGTCGGCCAGGTTGTCCGCGAAGCAGGTGCCCTCGGGGGAGATGTTGCCGAAGGCGTAGTTGATCACGGTCAGCTTCGCGGCCTGGCCCGAGTCCTGGACCTTCTTGGGGGAGAAGCCGCTGTAGGCGCTCCACGCGGTGAAGTAGGCCACCCGGTGGCCGGGCAGCCGGCGGCTGTCGTCGTCATCGGCGTGAGCGGTCGCGGGGGCGGCGACGAGCGAGGCGAACAGAGCCGTCGCCAGGAACGCGGAGGTGCGTCTGAACATACTGGTGGCCTTGTCTGAGTGGGGTCAGATGGTCTGTACCAATCGTGAGAAGAGATCTAGTCCATGCCGGGGCGCGCACACAAGAGGCCGGGCCACACGAAGTGGCCCGCCCCACTGAGGAACTGGTGGAGCGTCAGGCGGTCGGGCTGCGGAGCACGTACTGCAGAACGCCGCCGTCGCGGTAGTGGTCCGCCTCACCGGGGGTGTCGATGCGGACCACCGTGTCGAACTCGACCGGGCCCGCGGTGACCTTGACGGTCTTCGGGGTGCGGCCCTCGTTCGGCTCGGTCACACCGGTGAAGGAGAAGGTCTCCCTGGCGGAACCGGCCGAGGGCGGCCGTACCCGGCGCATCCGCACCATCGCCAAGTCCCGCCTGCCGGTCGCCCGTCGCCGGTCGCCGACGCCACCCGAAACGGATCGCTGAGGAGCTGCGCGGCGGCGGCCGGGCCCCCACCGCCTCCGCGAGCAGTCGGACGGTTCGCGCCGACAGGCGCCGGCGGCGCGGCCTCGCTATCGGGCAGCCTCCCGGGTCCAGACACCTTCGGGGTGCTCGTCGACGGGAAGTCGTAGGTCGGGCTGCGCGCGGCAGCCGGGGCTGGCCTGCTCGTCCGAGGGCCAGCGGTGTTCCCGGTCGGGCCAGAGCAACTGGACGACGGGGACCGGGGTCTGTCGGTAGAAGCCGACGAACGTACCGAGCAGTGGATAGTGCCAACTGGGATCCACCGGTTGGCATCGGAGCCGGTAGCCCTCGATGACGTCCGAGAGCAGCGTGCCGGGCTCCGTCGATGCCCCGTCGCGAACCCGGACGGCGGCACTGCCGACCCAGTGCATCAGGCCGTCCAGTTCCAGGCCGAACATGGCGACCTCCGGGACCCGGTAGGAATGCCACAGGCCGACGGTGAAGGCCCAGTCGGGGACTTCACCTCCGCCACCCACGCCGACCACGTGGCAGCCGTGCTCGCGTACGTGCGCCATCTCGGAAGCCCAGCGCTTCGCGCGCCGCCGCCGTGCGCGGAAGGTCGCGGAGGCGGCGGGGTCACAGAGCACACAGGGGCACGGGGGAGTCGCGGCGAGGTCGGTCACCCGGGTATCCAAGCAGATCAGGATGCGGCTGATCACGATGTATGGAGCTGCTCCGCCGACGGCCGCAGATCCCGTTCGGGATCCATCTCACGCTGGTGTGCGAGATGCCCGACCTCCCGTGGGAGCCGTTGATCGCCAAAGAACGCGTGACCTCACTGCTGGACCCTGCGGGCGACCTGTTCTCGCCGATATCTGTCGGCCGGGCGACCCTGCTCGGCCAGGCCAGGCCCGGCTCGATGAGGTCGAACCGGAGTTCCGCGCCCAGATCGATGCCGTCGCCGACGCCGGGCTCACGCCGACCCATCTGGATTTCCATTGCCTGGCCGACGGCGGCCGGAGCGACATCCTCGACCTGACCACCGTGCTGGCGGCGGAGTACTCCCTCGCGGTCCGGGTCTGGCTCGAACCCGGGCGCCGGGTGATGCGGGGGCGCGGGCTGCCGGTCGCCGACAACGACTTCCTGGACAGCTTCTCCCTCTTCTCCCTCGGCATCGAAGGAAAAGCGGCTCGATACGCTCAGATGCTGCGTGACCTGCCGGCCGGGCTCAACGAGTGGGCGGCACATCCCGGCCTGGGAGGCAGGGAGGCGCAGGCCGTCGACGGCGGCTGGCTCGTGCGGCGGACGGACTACGAGTTCCTGACATCCCCGCAGGCCCGTGAGGTCCTCCAGCAGGAGGACATGGCCGTGATCGACTATCGCACGATTCAGCGAGTCTGGTCCCAGGGCGTGAGCCTTCGATGACCGAAGCGGCCTGTCGTCTCCGCGGACGACAGGCCGTCCGCTGCCCGCGAGGTCGGCCCGCGACGGCCGGTTGTTCGGCCTGCGCGCTGGTGGTTGGCCGGAGATCGTTCCGTCGTGGTGCTGACTGACGGAGGTGGAGCAAGGCTGACACCCGCGTTCGCGGGGAGGACGGCAAGCGCGCCGCCAGGGCAGGGCTGTGCGACGGCTGATCCCGTGCGGGCGGGTGCCACCCGCTCAGGCGCGGTGGTACTGGGCGGGGGCGGGTACCTCGCCGTCGAGTTCGGCGGCTGCGTGGCGGGCCCAGTAGGGGTTGCGCAGCAGCTCGCGGCCGAGCAGGACGGCGTCGGCACGGCCTTCGGCGACGACGGCCTGGGCCTGGGCGGGGTCGGTGATCAGGCCGACGGCCGCCACGGGGAGGCCGGTCTCGTTGCGCACGGCCTCGGCGAAGGGCACCTGGAAGCCGGGTGCGGCTTCGATCCTGGCGTCGGGGACGATGCCGCCGGTGGAGACGTCCAGCAGGTCGACGCCGTGTGCCTGGAGCTCCTTGGCGAGGCGGACGGTGTCCTCGGAGGTCCAGCCCTCGCGGCCGTCCTCCGGGTTCTCGGTGAGCCAGTCCGTCGCGGAGACGCGGAAGAAGACGGGCAGCTCCTCGGGCCACACCGCGCGCACCGCGTCGACGACCTCCAGCGCGAACCGGATACGGCCCTCGAAGGAGCCGCCGTAGCCGTCGGTGCGGCGGTTGGTGTGGGGGGAGAGGAACTCGTGGATCAGGTAGCCGTGGGCGCCGTGGATCTCGGCGACCTGGAAGCCGGCGTCGAGCGCGCGCCGTGCGGCGTCGGCGAACTGCTGCACGATCCGGCCGATCTGCTCCTCGGTGAGTTCCTCCGGCGTGGTGTGGGTGGGGGAGAAGGGCACGCTGCTGGGGCCGACCGGCGCCCAGCCGTGGGCCTCGTCCGCGGCGAGGGCGCGCCCGCGGTCGACCCAGGTCCGCTCGGTGGATGCCTTGCGACCGGCGTGGGCGAGCTGGATCGCGGGGACGGTGCCCTGCGACTTCAGGAAGGCGGTGATCCGCCGGAAGGCCGCGGCCTGCTCGTCGTTCCAGATCCCGAGGTCGTACGGGCTGATGCGGCCCTCGGGGCTGACCGCGGTGGCTTCCGTGATGATCAGCCCGGTGCCGCCGACGGCGCGCGCCGCGAGGTGGGTGAAGTGCCAGTCCGTCGGAACACCGGCCGCGTCCCCGTCCGGCGTGGCGCTGTACTGGCACATCGCCGGCATCCAGATCCGGTTGGGGATGGTCAGCGCCCGCAGGGTGTACGGGGTGAAGAGGGTGGTGCTCATGTCGGACTCCCGGTGGGTCGGCGGCGCCAGGGGACGGGGGCGCTCTCGCAACTGGTTGCATCTGCAATTTATGTCACCGAAGATAGTTGCACGCGCGGGCATCTTGCAAGAGCCTGCCGCGCGACCTCGCCGCACACCCGGGCGCCGCCGCCGAGACGGGCAGACCGCCGACCGGGATCCGTCGCTGGACGACTCGATGCTCGAGCGGGCTGCGATCTGGAACCCACGGCCGAGGGTGCGCCCCGTTGCTGGTCGGTGGCGGCGTTCCGTTCCTTCCCGGCACGGGCGCGGGTGGATCTCGAACTCGTCGAGACCCGCACCTTCGGTGGGAACAGGTCGGGCCCGTCGAAAAAATATGTCGACATCGGTTGCGTGATCGGGGACGCTTCGCGCGATGACCGGAATCGACGACACACCGCCCGCGTGGGACGAGCGCACCCAGCTCACCACGTTTCTCGACTACGCACGTGACACCGCCCGCGCCAAGTGCGACGGCGTCTCCGCGGAGAACGCCCGCAAGGCGCTCCTGCCGGGCTCACCGCTGATGACCATGAGCGGATTGATCAACCACCTCCGCTGGGTCGAGTACTACTGGTTCCAGGTGGTCTTCCTCGGCGAGGAGGACCGGGGCCCCTGGACCGATGAGGACCCCGACCGCGAGATGCGTGTCGCCGTTGACTTCCCGCTCACGCAGTTGCTCGACGAATACGCCGAACAGAGCGCCCGCTACCGCGAACTGGTCGCCGGGAACAGCCTGGACACCAAGGCCGAGGGAGTCGTCCGCGACGGTCTCCATGTCGACCTCCGCTGGATCCTCCTTCACCTCACCGAGGAGACGGCCCGCCACAACGGCCACCTGGACATCCTGCGCGAGATGCTCGACGGCCGGACCGGCGGCTAGTGCTGCGGCCGGGACGGTTCACCGCGGTCGGGAGACGGCTCGCGGGACGAGCGCGGTCCGCGAGGGGACTGGTATTACTGGTGTATGCAGGAAGAAACCGCGCGGTCCGCGATCGACACGTTCATCTCCGCGTTCAACGCCTCGGACGACAGCTACGTGATTGCGCTGCTCTCCCAGGCCCTGACCTCGGACGTGGTCTTCTGGGGACCGTTGGGCCGCAGTGAGGGGATCGAGGCGGTCGAGCGGTTCGTGCTGGACATCCGGCGCCACCCCGCGGGGACCGGCACGATGGTGCGCTGTTCGGCGGTGGACATGCCGGACGAGTGGGCCCGGTACAAGTGGATCTTCACGACGCCGGACGGAGGCCCCCGCCTGGCGGGAACGGACGTCGTCCATCTGCGGCGGAGCCTCATCGACCAGGTCATCGTCTTCGCGGGGGAGATCGAGCCGTCCGCCTCCTGAGTCGTCCTCCTCCGGCGCCGCCCTTCTCCTGAACCGGACCCGTTCGGGGCTCCGGGGCTGCCCGGCCGAGATCGTCCTCACAGCGCCTCGGTCGTCCGCGCCTGGCCACGAGCGGACCGATGATGCGCTGGGGCTGTGTCCGCCCCGACGGGCGCCCGGACGCTCCACGGCCCGCGGCACCCGAGAGCGTGTGTCCCGTCTCCCTCCGGTCGTTCGCGCGTGAGGGCGGATCCGGCTCCACCGCCCCGGTACGGACCCCGCCCCGCGCGGCGCCGAGGAGTCCACTGTTTGTTCGTCCCCGGCGAACTGATGCATGATGAGGACGACCCGAGCCGATCAGGGTCCGAACCTTGAACTGCGTGGTGGTGGTGGATGGCGGGCGGCACCCCTCGGCGGGGGCTGCGCGGGCTGGTCGGCCGGCGGGGCGAATGCGGAGCGCTGGACCAGGTGATCGCCGGCGCCCACGGGGGCCGGGGCCAGGTGCTGGTGCTGCGGGGCGAGCCGGGAGTCGGCAAGTCCGCCCTGGTGGAGTACCTGGCGGGCCGTGCGACAGGGTGTCAGGTCCTGCGGGCCGTCGGCGTCGAGTCCGAGATGGAGCTCGCGTTCGCAGGGCTGCACCAGCTGTGCGTGCCCCTGACGGGGAACCTCGACCGCATTCCCGGCCCCCAGCGCGACGCCCTGTCCGTAGCGTTCGGCCTGAGTGTGGGGAGCACGCCGGACCGCTTCCTGGTCGGCCTGGCGGTGCTCAGCCTGCTGGCCGAGGCGGCGGAGGAGCAGCCGCTCGTCTGCGTCGTCGACGACGCCCAGTGGCTCGACCAGGTCTCCGCCCAGACGCTGGCGTTCGTCGCGCGACGGCTGCTGGCGGAGCGGGTGGCGCTGGTGTTCGCGGTGCGCGGGTCGGCGCCCGCCGCGGGCGGTGACCCCTTCCGGGGGCTGCGCGAGCTCGAGGTCCGGGGGCTGCGTGACGACGACGCGCGGGTGCTGCTGGACTCGGTGGTGCCCGGACGGCTGGACGAACGGGTCAGGGACCGCATCGTCGCCGAGACCCGCGGCAACCCGCTGGCTCTGCTGGAACTGACCCGGGGGCTGACCGCGGCGGAGCTGGCCGGCGGGTTCGGGCGTCCGGACGTCCGCCCGCTGGCGAGCCAGATCGAGCAGGCGTACCTGCGGCGCATCGGATCGCTGCCGGCCGCGGCGCAGCGGTTGTTGCTGGCGGCGGCGGCGGAGCCGGTGGGTGACGTGCCGCTGCTGAGGCGGGTCGCCGAGCGGCTCGACATCGACGCGCACGCGGCGGGAGCGGTCGAGGCGGCGGGACTGGTCGAGTTCGGTACGAGGGTGCGTTTCCGCCACCCGCTGGTGCGCTCGGCGGCCTACCGCGCCGCCGACCCCACCGTGCGCCGGGACGTGCACCGCGCGCTGGCCGAGGCGACCGATCCCGATGCAGATTCGGATCGTCGGGCCTGGCACCGCGCTCACGCGGCGCTCGAACCCGACGGGGCGTTGGCGGACGAGCTGGAGCGGTCGGCGGGCCGGGCCCAGGCCCGTGGCGGGATCGCGGCGGCAGCGGCGTTCCTGAGACGTGCGACCGAGCTGACGCCCGACGCGGGCCGTCGTGGAACGCGGGCGGCCGCGGCCGCGCAGGCCGCCTTCGACGCGGGCTCCCCGGACGCGGCGCTCGACCTTCTCGCCGCGGCGCGGCTGAGTCCGCTGGACGAGGCGCAGCAGGCCCGACTGGCGCGTTTGCGGGCCCAGTTGGCCTTCGCCCGCCGACGTGGCGGGGAGGCGCTTCCGCTGCTGCTGGATGCGGCCGGCCGGCTGGGGCGGGTCGACGACGCGCACGCGCGGGAGGCGTACCTCGATGCCGTCGGGTCGGCGGTCTTCGCCGGGCGGCTGCGGGAGCGCGTCGGCGTGCGGGAGGTTGCCGCAGCCGCCCGGACGGCGCCGCCGGGGGCGCAGCCGCCGCGGCCGACGGACCTGCTCCTCGACGGCCTGGTGACCTGGTTCGCCGACGGCTGCGCCGCAGGGGGGCCGCTGCTGAGGTCCGCGCTGGGGGCGTTCCGGCAGGCCGCCGGAGACGAGGGGGCGGAGGTCATGCGCTGGCTCTGGCTGCTGTGGCTGGTCGCCGGTGAGATGTGGGACGACGAGACGTGGCACCGGCTGACCGAGCACGCGGTCAGGTCGGCGCGCGAGACGGGGGCTCTGAACTTCCTTCCGCTGGCGCTCGGTTACCGGGCCGCGCTGTCCGTGCACACCGGTGACTTCGACCTCGCCGCGGAGCTCGTCGACGAGGCCGACACTCTCGCGGAGGTGACCGGTCACTCGCCGATGGCCTATCCGTCGCTCCTGCTCGCGGCCTGGCGCGGCGAGGGGGAGCACGTCGCGGAGGTGATCCGGAGCGCCGCCGTGGACGCCGTCTCGTGGGGCGAGGGGCGGGCGATCGGTGTCGAGCACTACCTCCTCTCGGTGCTGTACAACGGTCTCGGCCGGTACCAGGACGCCCTGTCCCATGCCGAACAGGCATTGGAGCACGAGGACTTGGCGGTCATCGGGTTCGCCCTCGCGGAGCACGTCGAGGCGGCGGTCCGCGCCGGTGCCCCCGAAGCGGCCGGGGCGTCGCTGCGCCGGTTGGCGGAGCGGGCCGACGCCGGCGGTACGGACTGGGCGCTGGGTGTCCTGGCCCTGTCCAGAGCGCTGGCGAGCGAGGGTCCGGCCGCCGACCGGCTCTACCGCGAGGCCGTCGAGCGCCTCGGACGCGGCCGGATCGCCGTCCACCTCGCCCGCGCCCACCTGGTGTACGGCGAGTGGCTCCGACGCGAGAACCGGCGGGTCGAGGCGCGCGTGCACCTGCGCACCGCTCACGAGATGCTGGGGCGCTTCGGAGCGGGTGCCTTCGCCGAGCGGGCCCGACGTGAACTCCTCGCCACGGGCGAGACGGTGCGACTCCGTCCGGCCGACGCGGGCGACCTGCGCGAGGCCCTCACGGCCCAGGAGGGGCAGATCGCCCGCCTGGCCGCCGACGGCCTGACGAACTCCGAGATCGGCGCCGAACTGTTCATCAGCCCCCGCACCGTGGAATGGCACCTGGGCAAGGTGTTCACCAAGCTCGACGTCAAGTCGCGCAACAGGCTCCGCGCCGCGCTGGCCGGCCCCTGACGGTCCGGGCGCCGACCGCCCCCGGGGGAGACCCGGGGGTGGACCGGGGATTTCCCGGGCGCCGGGCGGTGGGCCGGGGCGGCAGCGTGTGTGCACGGCGGCATCGACGGGATGCCGGTGTGAAACGGAGCCGTGGTGACCGTGTCCGACGACCTGTCCGCGACGTGTACACATCCCCAACAGCGCGCCGGGGAGGATACGTTGGACGAGGCCGCAGCCGTCTTCGAGGGGCTGCGCCCGTACCTCTTCGGCATCGCGTACCGGATGCTGGCCAGCGCGGTCGAGGCGGAGGACGTGGTCCAGGACGTGTGGCTGCGCTGGCAGCGGACCGACCGCTCGGCGGTGGTCAGCCCCGTGGCCTTCCTGTCGCGCGCCACCGCCCGGATGGCCATCAACGTGGTCCAGTCCGCCCGCTCGCGCCGGCAGATCTCCCTCGGCCCCTGGCTGCCCGAGCCGGTCGACACCGCCGCCGACCCCGAGGCCGACCCGGAGGCCGGTGTGCAGCGGGCCGAGGAGCTGGAACTCGCGCTGCTCCTGGTCCTGGAGAGGCTCACGTCCAGGGAGCGGGCGGTGTACATCCTGCGCGAGGCCTTCGAGTACTCCTACGCGGACATCGCCGACATGCTGCGTCTCAGCGTCGTCAACGTCCGCCAGATCGTGAGCCGGGCCCGGCGTGCCCTCGCGGAGGGGCAGCGGGAGACGGCGGACGCGCGGGAGCTCCGGGCGCTGCTGGAGGCCTTCGTCGCGGCGGCCCGGACCGGCGACGTCGGCTCCCTGGAGTCGCTCCTGGTCCCGGCGCCGCCGGGTGGTGGCCCGCGGGTGGTGCTGCGCGCTCACGGGGCCAGTCGCGCGACCTGCGAGCCGGCCATCAGGAAGGCGCCGACCGCGAAGTCGGCGGTGGTCTCGTAGGTGATCGGCCGGCTCGATTCCGGGCGGTCCCCAATGCCCTGGACCCAGCCCAGCCGTCCGTCCGGGTGCACGGCGTCGCGCACGAGCGCGTTCCAGCCCCTGGCGAGGACGGGCAGGTAGGTGCTCCGGTCGATCAGGCCGGTGCGGATGGCGTAGGCCAGGCCGTAGCAGAACAGGGCCGTTCCGCTGGACTCCTTGCCGGGCAGGTGTCGCGGGTCGCCCAGGGAGGGGTTCCAGAAGCCGTCCGGGCGCTGCGAGGCCAGCAGGGCGCGGCTGATGCCCTGCATGTTCCACCGGTACTCCGGAGCCCGTTTGTCGGTGGAGGGGAGGACGGAGAGCACCTTGGCGTGGGCGGCGTAGGCCCACCCGTTGCCCCGGGACCAGAACACGGGCCTGCCGTCCGGCGACAGCCGGCCGGAGCCGCCGGGGGACCAGGTGCCGTCGCGGTACCAGAGCTCGTGCGTGTAGTCGTACAGCCCACCGCCCTGGACCCGTTTGGTGTGGTGGTACAGCGCGTACATCTTCGCCCAGTACGCGGTGTCGCCGCGTAGCGCGCCGAGCCGGGCCACCGAGGGCATCGCCATGTACAGGGCGTCCGCCCACCACCAGTCGTCCGTCTTCTCGGGCCGGTCGGTGTGGACCATCCGGTGCAGGGACGACTCGATGGCCGCGATCCGCTCCTCTCCGCCGAGTGCCTCGTGGAGGTCCAGGTACACCTGGCCGGCGTTGTGGTGGTCGGCGTGCCGCGTGGTCACACCGCCGGCGAGGCCGTAGTCGTGCTTCTCCGCCCAGGACTCGGCGTACGCGAGATAGCGTCGCTCGCCCGTCAGCCGGTAGGCGGCCAGGTCGCCGCTGAAGTAGGTGGCACGGGCCCAGAGGTTGTCACCGGGATCGGTGTGGGCGTTGATCCAGTGGTCGTTCACCCGGCGCACCGACTCCAGGACCGCGGCCCGGCCGGGCAGCACGTCGGCGGCGACCGCGTCCGTCAGGCTGGCCGCGGTCGCCGCGGTGACGGTGATGGCCGTGGTGGTGAGGGGGAGAGCGGAGGGGATCCGCAGGAAGGTCCGGCGTCGCACGGTGTTACCTCCGGCTGAGGGCTCTGCGGGCGGGGGAGCGGAGTCGGGCGCGGGCGAGGGGCCGCGCGGGCCGGGGCCCGTCGGTGGCCCTCGGTGGCCGTCGGCGACCTGGGCCGCCACGGTGCGGACGTGTGAACGGAGTTCCCCGGACCGCCCGTCGACGACGACCGCGCTCGCCACAGATGACCGTGCGGGACCGCCCGGTGTGACAGCCGGCGGCACCCGCGCCCGCCGCGACGGCCGACGCCCACCGGCGCGCGTCACAAACACGCCACCTGAGCTGTCAGTTGAGCGTGAAGCCGAAACCCACCACCAGACGGACCGTACGGCCGGCGGCCGTCGTCCTCACCGCCGCCCTCGCGCTCACCGCACTCGGCACCCGGCCGGCCGCCCCGGCCGTGCCCCCCGACAAGGTGACCTGGGTCATCCACAAGCTGGACGACGATCCCGCCCACCCGGGCGGAGCGTTCGGCAGGGACCTGTACTACTCCGCTGTCACCCAGATCCGCAACTGGATGGCGGGCCCGACGGTCCGCGGCGATGTGCGCCTGAGCCAGGCGGACAGCGACGGCATCATCGGCATCGACGTCCGCAACCACGCGAGTGCCCGGCTCGTCACGCTGTTCCTGAACCCCCACAGCGGGTACCTCACGGGCTTCCACACCCGCAACCAGGACGTGTACTACTTCAGCGACGCCAACCCGGACATGGTCTCGGAGATGAAGGGGTACGCGAGGTCGATCGGGGCGAGTACCCACCGGATGCACCTGTCCGGATCGTTCGACGCGTGGTACGACGCAGCCACCGGCGGGGGCCTGCCCGCCCCCACGAGCATCGGCACCCGATCGTTCCGCGACATGGCCACGTCGCTGGGCAACTCGCCCGGGCCGGAGTACATCGACCGCTTCCTCCCCCAGACCGCCCAGTACCTGCTCGCCCTGAGCCCGGCCTACGCCCAGGCTCCCCACCTCACGCTCTTCCGCGACCGCGTGGGCGACGCCCTCGCCAACAGCACCTCCTCGGCGGTCGTCCTCGACAACCGCACCAGAGAGCTCCGCTCCAACTGGGAGAAGATCAACAACGACGCCCTGCTCAACATCCCCTTCCTGGCGGACGACCGGACGGCAGGCGGCGCGGTCCTGCCCTACCCCGTCCACCTGGGACCCGTGAACGGCACGCTGCGCACCGTCTCCGACGTGGTCTCCACGCTCCGGATCCTCACGAACAACCAGGGACGCGAGATGCGGTAGGGGCCGCGTCGGGCGAAGGGCCCGGCCCGGGGAGGAGTTGCTCCCCCGGGCCGGGCCCTTCGTGCGGGCGGCGGGCCCGCACGGCCCGAGGCGGCCTGCCGCCCGCGGTCTCGGCAGGGCCGGCAGGAGCAACAGGGCCCGGCCGGACGTCGTAGCGACGTCCGGCCGGGCCCCGAGCCGGCTCGGCGGGCTCCGGCGGTCTAGCGGGAGGGCCCGAGGTACGGGGTCATCCGGATCTCCCGGTGGATGTCCCCCATGGTGCGGAGAGTCCCGTTGATCGGGCCGATCTCGAAGTTCTCCGGGAGCCGGGTCGCGGCCTCGGCGGCCCGGTGGTTCCTCCACCACTCCGCGTGCCGGGCGGCCCAGTTGGTCCAACGCGCCCAGGCGCGACGGACCTCCATCGACCCCTCGTCGTAGACCGAGGTCCTCGTCTCGTAGGTGGTCCGCCCCATCGCGCGGGCGACGTCGTCACGGAAGCTGGTCCAGCGCACGCCCAGTTCGTAGGCGGCGGCCAGGGTGCGCATGGCTTCCGCGATCTGGGGGAGGTGATCGTGGTGGGCACCGACGGTCATCCTCCAGAGGTACCAGCTGGCACTGCCGAAGTCCGCGGTGTTGAAGTTCCTCTGGAGCCCGACGCCCGACGCGTTGATCCGCTGCTCCCAGTCGCCCCAGCTGCCGTTCATCTGGAGCGGGAGGGCGCGGCCGTTCTGCGACAGGGCCAGTTGATGGATCTCCGAGATGACGCTGGGGGCGGCGTCCCGGAAGTAGAAGTAGGCGTTGTGGGCGGTCACGAACCCTGCGATGTAGAGCGACTGCGGGTTGATCAGGAGCGTGCCCCGCAGCTGGCTCAGTTCGCCCTCGATTTCGAGGACGATGAGCCCGCCCGCGTGGTCCTGGATCTCGCGGATGTCGCCGTCGAACGGGTGACCCGCGGCTTGACGGATGGCGGTGACGACGTTCGTGTACTCGGTTTCACCCGAGATGTCCGACGCGGCGTCTTGGATGATCTTGGTGTGCAGGTACCTCCACTGGCCGGGCCGGACATCCGCAGCTGCGGGTTGTGCCCAGACCCCAGTGGCGGCGACGGCGAGAGCGGCGACCAGGAACACCTTCATACGGTGCGCGATCCTGCTCCGGCGGGTTCTTGCCAGCACGGCTTTCCGACCTCCAGCGGCTTCGGTGAGGTGAGAACGCGGCATGCGCCGCGTTCCACCCGACTGACCGCACAGGGCCGCGCGGTGTGACACGCGGCCCTTGGCCGCGGTGGCACCCGGCTCAGGGCGCGGTGGCCTCCCAGGCCGCCTCGATCATCCGGAAGACCTCGTCCACCGTGGCCCCGGGATCGTCCGCCCGGCAGCCCAGCGCGTAGGCGTCGATGGCGAACCGCGCGGTCGCCCGGCAGGCCGTCGCGCTCCGGGACAGGTGGGGATCGGCGGCCAGCGCCGCCGCCAGCGCCTGCGCGTGACGCAGGCTCATCGACTCCTCGTACTCCTGAAGGGCGGGTGATCCCTCGATCATGCGTCGGAGGGGGGCACTGCCCTCCGCCGTGCAGTGCCGCACCTGGGCCTGGACCTCGCGGTGCAGCGCCGGGATGAGCGGCTCGTGCGGAGGCCGGTCGGTCACCGCCCGCGTGAGGCGCTGCTCGAAGTCCCGGTCGCGCTCGAACACCAGCGCCTCCTTCGAGGCGAAGTGGGCGAAGACGGTGGTGACGGCCACGTCGGCCTCGGTCGCCACGTCGCGGATGCCCACGGCGTCGTACCCGCGCTCCAGGAAGAGGTGCAGCGCGGTGTCAGCGATCTTCTGACGGGTCGCGGCCTTCTTGCGTTCGCGGCGTCCGGGCGGCTCGATCATGTCCTGACACTATCAGGTAGGAATCCCTCACCGTTGTGAAACGCTAACGGTTAGGGCTATCTTCGGTCGTATGAGGAAAATCAGCTTCGCCGAGTTCGGCGGTCCCGAGGTCCTGCACCTGGTGGAGGCCGAGGAGCCCCACGCGAGCCCCGGTCGGATACGCATCGCCGTGCGGGCGGCGGGTGTCAACCCCGTCGACTGGAGGATCCGGGAGGGCCAGGTCCTGGGAGCCCATCCGGTCGAGCTGCCCGCCGGGGTCGGCCTGGACGCCGCCGGGGTGGTGGACGAGGTCGGCGAGGGCGTCGAAGGGATCGGGATCGGCGACCGCGTGTTCGGCGAGGGCGCCGACACGTACGCCGAATTCGCCGTGCTGTCGGCCTGGGCCCGGATGCCCGAGGGGCTGACCTTCGAGGAGGCGGCCGGCTACCCGTCGGTGGTGGAGACCGCGCTGCGCGTCATCCGCGAGGTCGGCGTGCGACCCGGGCAGACGCTGCTGGTCAGCGGCGCGTCCGGCGGCGTCGGGTCGGCGGTGCTGCAGATCGCCCGCGCGCGCGGCATCGCGGTGATCGGCACGGCCGGGGTCGCGAACCAGGACTACCTGCGCGGCCTGGGCGCCCTCGCCACGACCTACCACGACGGCTGGGTCGAACGGGTGCGGCACCTGGGCCGGGTCGACGCGGCCCTCGACCTGGCCGGCTCGGGCGTGATCCGCGAACTCGTCGAGCTGACCGGGGACCCGCGCAAGGTCGTCTCCATCGCCGACCTCGGTGCGCCGCAGCTGGGCGTCCGGTTCTCCGGCGTGGCCGGGAGCGTGCCGGACGCGCTCGCCGAGGCCGTCGACCTCATCTCCCGGGGCAGGCTCCACATCCCGGTCGAGAAGTCGTACCCGCTCACCGAGGCGGCGGCGGCGCATACCGACAGCCGCGCCGGGCACACCCGCGGGCGCCGGGTCCTGGTCGTCTGAGCCGCCGCCCGCCCGCCGCCGCCCTCCCGCTCCGGGCGCCCGCCGCCGCCCTCCCGCCGCCGGCGTCCCGCGTCGGCTGCCGGCCGGGAGAGTTCGAGGCCCACGGGGCGAACCGGCGGCAGGGCGGTCCGTCGTACGGGTGGCGCGAGGCCCGCGCCACCCGTACGAGCGGGCTCAGCCGAGCAGTTGGTACTTCGTGGACGGGACGCCGGGGTTGTAGCTGCAGTCCGTGGTGGTCGTCTTCAAGCTGTACGTGAAGCCGGCCGGGACGACGCAGGCCCACAAACCGTTCACCGGGACCCGGATGCGGAAGGTCGTCGAGGGCACGCTCGGCTGCTGGCTGCAGCCGTAGGTGTAGGTGATCAAGTCGTAGGTGAAGCCCGGCGCCTGACGGCACGAGGTCAGCCCGTCGACCGGGGTGCGCAGGTGGAACCGGGGTGCGGTCCAACTGCCCGAGCTGCACTGGGTGTCCTGGACGACCTGGTCGAAGACGTAACCGGCGGGCACGGTGCAGGCCCAGACGCCGTCCAGGCCGGTGACGGCCGTGGTGGAGGTGGTCGCGGCGGTCGCGCCCGCTGCTCCGGAGAGCAGCAGCGTCAGGGCGGCGAGGGCGGCGAGCAGCAGACGGACCGGGCGGGTGCGTGAGGTGCGTGCGGCGGACATGAGTCTCCCGAGGCGTGGTCGGTGGCATGGGGTCGCACGGTGCTGCGGGGCGCGGATTCACGCCCGCTGCCGGTTCTAGCACGCGGATCCGGCCCGGCGCCCGGGTCGGCGGACCCGAACGGTAGACATGTCCATGACCGTCCACCGGGAGGTGCGGCGGGGCTCCGGACGGCCTCGGTCGAGCACCGTCGTCCGCGGCTGCCCCGCCTGGCGTAGGCCGATGCCGGACCGGGTTCGAGGTGCGGGCTGTGGTGCCCGGCCCCGCCCGAGAGGGGTCCGTCCGGGTCCGCCGGAACGAGGGTCCGGGCCCGTCACTGCCCCTTGACGAGCCGCTCCTGACCGGAGACGGCAGGGACCGTCCAGGACGGGTGGGTGTTGACCTGGGTCACGGTGGCCCCGGCCAGCGTCTTGTAGCGGGTCGCGATCCTCTCGGCCTCCCCGACGGGCAGCGCCCCGCCGTGCTCCTCGGCTCGCGCGATGGTCTCCTCCGGCCCCAGGTCCCGGTTGGCCAGCACGATCGCGTTGACGGCCGGCCGGCGCATCCGGTCGTAGCGGCGGAGCGCGGCCTCGGCGTCGTCGTCACGGGCCAGGCACCAGGCCAGCACGCGGCCGTCGACGACGGACTGCGAGCCGCCGTTCATGCCCATGGGGAACATCGGGTGTGCGGCGTCACCGAGGAGGGTGACCCGTCCGAAGCTCCAGCGCGGCAGGGGGGCACGGTCGGTCATCGGGTACTCGACGATCGCCGTGGAGCGTTCGGCGAGTTTCGTGAGGTCGATCCACGGCAGGTTCCACGACGACAGTCCGGCGCGGGCCTCCGCCTCGGTGACACGACGGCCGGGGCCACCCGGAGGCGGGGCGGACGGCCCGTGCCGTACCTCCAGGACCCAGTTCACCTGGGCATCGGCGCCCGCGGTCGCGGGGTCCTCGATCGGGTAGGCGACGAACTTCGCACCGGGGGTGCCCCCGGCCACCACGATCGAACGGCCGTCGAGGATGTGCGGGTGCGGTGCGACCCCGCGCCACATGTGGACGCCGTTCCCGCTCGGGGCGCTCTCGTCCGGGTACAACCGGCCGCGGACCACGGAGTCGATGCCGTCCGCGCCGACCAGCACGTCGGCGTCGTCGACCACGGGCCGACCGCTCGACCGGTCCAGGAAGTGGGCTCGGACGCCGCCCGCATCCTGCTCGAACCGCCGGAACAGCAGACCGGTGCGGACCGAGTCCGGCCCCAGCCGCTCACGTACCGCCGCCAGCAGCAGCATCTGCAGTCGGCCGCGGTGCACCGAGTACTGCGGCCAGCGGTACCCGGCCGCGCGTCCCAGCGGCTCCTCCCAGACCGTCTCGCCCGTCCGGTCCCGGTAGCTCAACCGGTGCGGGGGCAGTGCGACGGAGGCCAGCTCGCCGTCCAGGCCGAGTTCGGAGAGTTCCCGGACGGCGTGCGGCAACAGGTTGATCCCGACGCCGACCGCCTCGACCTTCCGTGCCGCTTCGTACACCCGTGGCGCGAAGCCGGCGGCGTGCAGGCTCAGGGCGCAGGTCAGTCCGGCGATGCCGCCGCCGACGACGGTCACTCTCATCTGCCTGTCCTCGCCCTTCGCCGGGGCCCCGGTCCGGCCGACGCCCTGTCACCAGCTTCGGTGCCCCGGCCGCGCGCGTCCAATACACGGCGGTGATGGCAGCCGTCACGATCGCTGATCGGACCGGGGTCGTCGTTCCGGGCTCGCGATCGGTCGGGGTCGGGCGCAATCCGGTCGCTCAGGTGCGCAGTTGATAGCGTGTCAGCCATGGAGCTCCGTACGCTTGAGTACTTCGTGGCGGTGGCGGAGGAGCGGTCGTTCACGAAGGCGGCGGCCCGCTGTCACGTCGTGCAGCCCGCGATCAGCCAGCAGATCCAGGCCCTGGAGAAGGAGCTGGGAGAGCCCCTGTTCGAACGGCTGCCCCGGCAGGTGGTCCTCACCTCCGGCGGTACCGCCCTGCTGCCGCACGCCCGGGCCTGTCTGGCGTCGGCCGCCTCGGCCGTCCTGGAGTTCGCCGACCGGTCCGGTCTGCTCGGCGGCTCGTTCGCGCTCGGGACAGTCGGCGGCCTGGAAGGGACCGTCATCCCCCGGTTGCTGGGGGAGTACCACCGCCGGTATCCGCGGGTCGCGGTGAGTCTCGTCGGGGCGTCGAGCCCGTCGCTGCTGGCGAGGGTCCGCGACGGGGCGATCGACGCGGCCGTGGTCGCGGGACCTCCGGACGGCGGACCCGCCGCCGTCGCCTCGCGCGTGCTGCTGGAGGACCGGATCGTCGCGGTCCTCCCCGCCGGAAGCCGGCCCGCGAGCGGTCCGATGACCTTCGACGAGGTGGTCCGGAGCCCGGTCATCAGCTACGGCTCCGACAGCGGAGCGCACGTGTTCATCCGTGAGGCCTTCGCCGCGGAGGGGCTGCGGCTGGACATCGCCTACGCGACGAACGACGTCGCCCTCCAACTCGCGCTGGTGGCCGAGCGGATCGGGATCGCCCTGACGTCCCGCGCGAGTCCGGTCCTCGCCGCCGACCGTCGATTCGACGTCGTGCCGCTGGAGCCCGCCATCCGGTTGCGGAAGGTGTTCGTGTGGCGGGCGGGCACCCGGCCGTGTGCGCCTTTGCGGGCCTTCCTCGACCTGTGGACGGAACTGCCCGACCGGCCGGAGCGTGGCGGGGGTGTGTCAGGGGCCACCACCGGCGGATGACGTCCGGTGGGGAGGGAGGGCACCGGAGACGGGACAGACCGACGCGGCTCGGTCGATGCACGACAGGCAGCGTTCCCGGCCGACCGCCGTCGCGGCTTCCAGCAGGTCCTGGAGGCATTCCCGGGGCCCTGACGGTTCCCGCAGGCGGTCGACGATCGCGTCCGTCCCACAAGCCGTCCCGATGCCGAAACCTCAGGATCGGGCCGCCGACCGTCTCGGCCGTGGACAGCCGTCGGGATGCGAGGTTCGACACCGTCCAGCAGGATCGAGCCTGTGCCGGTGGCGCCGTGCAGCGGTTGCCACAGACTTCGGCAGCCCGGTGGACGGTGCAACTCTCCGCCACCTCACAACCCCGGGGCTGTCCCCAGCCGGTCCAGGTTCCTACGGCCGCAGCCACGGACACGCCGTCGACGGCGGGGGCGGCAACGCCGGCGCGCCGTGGGAAACGGGTGCCGTCGAGTTCCTCCGCACCCGGGGTGCGGGCGGCACTTCGCGGTGGCCTTGAGCCCGTTTCCTCCGCGCACCCCGTCCCGCCGCGGGACTGCAGGGCAGGCATCTGCTTGGTACGTCGCTACCGGGGCAGACGCGATGGAGCGGGGGCACGGCTGCTGCGGCCGCGAGGTCCCAGGACACGGCCCGCCCCCGGGAGCCCTCCACCCGAGCACGACTCCTCAGGAACCGCGCCGACCCCGTGGCGGTTGCGCACCACCCCTACCCGAAGGTGAGAACGCTCATGGAAACGCCGGGTCCCCTCAAGAGGGCGGCTGACGCCGTCATCGATGCCCTGACCGACGAGACGAGCCGTCCCGAGGCGAAGGTCCCGGGTGCACCGGGTACGGAGCCGCCGCCGGTGGCCGAGCCCACCGAGCCCCGGGCCCCGCTTCCCCCTTCACCCGACCAGCGGGCGCCCGCGCCGTTGTCCGCCACCGGACGGGACGGCGGGGCGGTGGACGACGTCCGGGCGCAGAACGGCGGCTTCCTCACCACGGCGAACGGCACACGGCTGCCGGACTCCGACCACTCGCTGAAGGCCGGTCCTCGCGGTCCGGTGCTGTTGCAGGACCACCACCTGCGCGAGAAGATCACGCACTTCGATCACGAGCGGATCCCGGAGCGGGTGGTCCACGCCCGCGGGGCCGCCGCCCACGGCGTGTTCCGCGGATACGGTACTGCGGCCGGAGTCAGCAGGGCCGCGTTCCTGGCGGAGGGCGTGGAGACGCCGGTGTTCGTGCGGTTCTCCACCGTCCTCGGTTCGCGCGGCTCCGCCGACACCGTGCGTGACACCCGCGGCTTCGCGACGAAGTTCTACACCGCCGAAGGCGTCTTCGACCTCGTCGGCAACAACATCCCGGTGTTCTTCATCCAGGACGCGATCAAGTTCCCCGACGTCATCCACGCCGGCAAGCCGCACCCGGACCGGGAGATCCCGCAGGCGCAGAGCGCCCACGACACCTTCTGGGACTTCGTGTCCCTGCACACCGAGGCCACCCACCACACGTTGTGGAACATGTCGGACCGCGGCATCCCCCGCTCCTACCGGACGATGGAGGGCTTCGGTATCCACACCTTCCGCCTCGTCGACGCCGACGGCGCCACCACCCTCGTGAAGTTCCACTGGAAGCCGAGGCTCGGCGTGCACTCCCTGGTCTGGGAGGAGGCCCAGCTGATCGCCGGCACGGACCCTGACTTCCACCGCCGCGACCTCGCGGACGCCATCGAGGCCGGCGCGTTCCCGCAGTGGGAGCTGGGCATCCAGACCTTCCCCGACACCGCCGAGCAGACCTTCGAGGGCATTGACCTCCTCGACCCCACCAAGATCGTCCCCGAGGAACTCGCCCCCGTGCAGCCGATCGGGCTGATGACTCTCAACGCCAACCCGACGAACTTCTTCGCCGAGACCGAGCAGGTCGCCTTCCACCCCGGGCACCTCGTCCCCGGCATCGACGTCACCGACGACCCGCTGCTCGCCGGGCGCCTGTTCTCCTACCTCGACACCCAGATCACCCGCCTCGGCGGCCCGAACTTCGCGCAGATCCCGGTCAACCGCACCCACGCGCCCGTCAACGACATGCTCCGCGACGGCTTCCACCAGGACGCCGTCCACAGCGGCGTCGCCCCC
The DNA here is from genome assembly GCF_042726075.1 of Kitasatospora sp. NPDC127035. Taxonomy (NCBI): domain Bacteria; kingdom Bacillati; phylum Actinomycetota; class Actinomycetes; order Kitasatosporales; family Streptomycetaceae; genus Kitasatospora; species Kitasatospora sp. NPDC127035. The sequence continues at coordinate 49,491 of NZ_JBHXDN010000018.1, forward strand.
TACAAGCCCAACTCCCTCGACGGCGGCTGCCCCTTCTTCGCCGGCGCCGGCGACCACGCCTTCATCGAGCACCCCATCCCGATCGCGGCCGCGTCCAAGGTTCGTGAGGCCCCGGCGTCGTTCGACGACCACTTCAGCCAGGCCCGGCTGTTCTGGCTGAGCATGAGCGCGCCCGAGCGCGAGCACATCATCGCCGCGTACACCTTCGAACTGAACAAGTGCTACCACCAGGCCGTCAAGGAACGGGCCCTGCTGGCACTCGCCAACATCGACCCGTACCTGTGCGCACAGGTCGCGCACGGGCTGGGCCTGCCCGCGCCGCAGGCCTCGGAGCCGCTCGCGGACCCCGCGCCGAGTCCGGCCCTGTCCCAGCTGGGGCAGGAGTGGCCGACCGACGGCCGCGTCATCGGCATCGTCGCCGACCCCGCCGGTGACCTCGCACAGCTCGCCGCCGTACGGCGCGCGGTCCTCGACGCCGGCCTGGTGCCCCTGGTGATCGCCCCGACCGGAGGGGAGCTGACGGCCGAGGGCGTCGATCCCGTCCCTGTCCGGCGGACCTTCGCCACCGCCCGCTCGACCGAGTTCGACGCCGTCCTGCTCGCCGGAACGCCCGCCCCCGGCCTGGACGCCGACGGCGGCCGGGACGCCAAAGCGGGAGCGCCCGGCAACCCGGGTGCGCCGGTCGACCCGCGCATCACCCTGCTGCTCGCCGAGGCGTGGCGGCACGCCAAGGCCATCGGCGGCTGGGGCACCGCCGAGCAGGCCCTGACAGCGGCCGGCATCCCCGCCGGTGCCCCCGGCATCGTCCTCGGTGGCGTGGGGGAGGAGGTCGTCGACAGGGTCGTGGGCCTCCTCGCCGCACACCGGGTCTGGGACCGCTTCCCCGGGCCGTCCGGGTCCGTCCGCTGACCGGACCCCTGGAGTTCGGACCCGGGCACACCGCCGTGCAGTGGACGGCGGCGCGGCGGGCACCGACAGCGACCGTCGAGGAAGTGGTGATGTGAGCAAGGACCAGTACACCCCGCGCAATCCGGTCGAGCAGTACCCGGGGCCGCCGTTCCCGGCGCAGTCGCAGCCGCACCCCGGCAGCGGTGCGGCCATGGAGCCCGAACCGGACTACGGCGAGGCCACCTACCGCGGCAGCGGGCGGCTGGCAGGCCGTCGGGCCCTGATCACCGGCGGCGACTCGGGCATCGGACGCGCCGTGGCCCTGGCGTTCGCGCGGGAGGGCGCCGATGTGGCGTTCTGCCACCTACCCGGGGAACACGAGGACGCGCAGGAGACGGTGCGGCTCGTCACGGAGGCGGGCCGCAGGGCCCTGGCCGTGGCGGGGGATATCCGGGAGGAGGACTTCTGCACCGGGCTGGCGGACCGGGCCGCCGCCCACTTCGGCGGCCTCGACATCCTGGTGAACAACGCCGCCTACCAGATGTCGAGGCCCGAAGGGCTCGCCGCGATCCCCAGCGACCAGTTCGACCGGGTGATGAAGACCAACCTGTACGGCATGTTCTGGCTGACCCGGGCCGCCCTGCCGCACCTGGGGGAGGGCGCGAGCATCGTGAACACCGCTTCCGTCCAGGCGTACAAGCCCAGCCCCCACCTGCTGGACTACGCCATGACCAAGGCGGCGATCGTCGCGTTCACCCAGGGCCTGGCGATGCAGCTCGCCCCCGAGGGCATCCGGGTCAACGCCGTCGCCCCCGGTCCGGTGTGGACGCCGCTCATCCCGGCCACCATGGACGAGGAGAAGGTCGCCCACTTCGGTGAGCAGTCCCCGCTCGGCCGCGCCGCCCAGCCCGCCGAGATGGCGCCCGCGTACGTCTTCCTCGCCTCCCAGGAGGCCTCCTACATCACCGCGGAGATCGTCAACGCGACCGGCGGTACCCCGCTTCCCTGACACCCCGCGCCGGCCGGCGCCTGACGGGGTCGGCCCGGCACGGGTCACGCCACTGAACGAGACAGGCACGCCACCGAACCCGAGGAGCCTCCCGTGGCAGACGAGGACCCGCAGCACGAGGACCGGAACGAGCGGGCGGCCGCCGCCGGAACCGGGCCGCCCGCCGACCGATCGTACGGCGACAATGCCTCCGACAATGCCTCCGACGACGGGGACCCGGCGGACGGGTCCGACCCGGAGCGCCCCGACAGCGGCCCTGTGCGGCAGGGCTACGACGCCACCGCCGAGAGTGCGGCCGCCGCCGCCGACCCGCGTAGCCCGTACGCCGCGCCACCGGCCGACGACGACGCCGAGCAGGGTACGGGTGCCCGGCCCCGGCACGGCGACCGCTCGCACCGGCCCGGTTGATCGGCCCGCGGGGCGTTCGCCGGGCGCGCTGCCGGTCAGGCGAACGGAGAACCGCGGAACGACGACGACCGCGGCATGACGGTGGCCGGCACCGAGTACTCGGTGCCGGCCACCGTCATGCCCGGACGGGACGGGCCCCGGGCTCACTCGGCAGGGGCCGGCCAGGGGCGCCCGGTGAGGGCGGAGGCCACGTGGTGGAGGTTGGCGGCCATGGTGCGACCGGTGGAGTGGGCCCAGTCGTGGCCCTTGTCGTCGTCCAGGTAGTCGGGGCCGGGACCGGGGCCCAGGTGCCAGTAGGTCCAGGCCTGGGCGGGAATCGTGTAACCGATGTCGACCAGGCCGCCGGAGATCTCGCTGATGACGTGGTGGGCGCCGTCCTCGTTCCCGGTGACGATGACGCCGGCCACCTTGCCGTAGGCGACTGGCACTCCGCGGTCGTCCGTCTCGGAGATCATCGCGTCCATCCGCTCCAGGACGCGCTGCGCCACGGAGGACGGGCGGCCGACCCAGGTCGGGGAGGCGACGATCAGGATGTCGGCGGACGTGAGCTTGTCGTGCACGGGCGGCCACTGGTCTCCGTGGCCCATGTCCGTCCCCACTCCGGGCCGGATGTCCAGGTCGACGGCGCGGACGGTTTCCACCTCCACACCGAGGCTGGTGAGTTCGTTCGCGACGACGTCGGCCAGGGCATCGGTGTTCGACGGCTCGGGGGACGGTTTGAGGGTGCAGTTGATGACGAGAGCTCGCATGGGCCCCCGCCTACCCCGCCCGGAGTCGGGTATGGCCCCCGGGCGGTCGATTCATCCGGACGGCGGCCCCGCCGCGTCAGACGCTTCTTTGCAGCAGGTCGCTGAGCTCCACGGGCTTGGTGATCATGGAATCGTGGCCGGTCTCCAACTCGTAGACGCGAGACGGCCGGCCGTTGGGCTGGGTGTTCGGGACGGGTCGGCGAGTGACGCCTTCGGGCTCGCTGCCGACGCAGAGAATGTGAACCCGGGGGATCAGCGCCTGCGCGGGGTTGTCCATCTCGGCCGGCTGCTGGAAGCAGAGGACCGACTCGTCCGAGAGCGTGGTCCTGAGCCAGGCGATGTCGCCGGGGTCGGTGACGCCGAACAGGCCGAGCGGCGGGCGGAACTCCGGCAGCGGCGGAATCCGCCAGGGCTGGGCACTGCCGGCGGCACCGTCGATCAGGACCTGGGTGAACGGCATGACATCGATGGCGTTCTCACCGTGCGTCGGCACCATCGCGTCGATGTACACCAGGCGGGAGATGCGCTGGGGGACACGGTTCGCCACGCCGGAGATGACCATTCCCCCGTAGCTGTGCCCGGCGAGGACGACGTCGCCGAGGTCGTGGTCGAGGATGAGGCCGACGATGTCGTCGACGTGGGTGGTGAGCCCGGTCTCGGGGCTGAGCAGGTGCGCCTTGTCCCCGTGGCCGGTGAGGGACGGAGTGAAGACACGGTGGCCCCGCGCGGTGAGCAGCGGGGCGACGCGGTTCCAGGACTGCCCGTCGTGCCAGGCGCCGTGGACGAGGACGTAGGTGGTCGAGTGGGACACGGATGCTTCCTTGGTGTGAGCGAGTGGTTCTGTCGGCAGGGTGGAGGTGCACGCGTGCGGGTGCGGAGCGGTGGACACCCCGGGCACGGGGCAGCCGAGTTGGCGGTTCAGCAGGGAAGGCGCCGTCTCGGGTCGTACGAGTGGGGCGAGAGGATGCCGGGTTCGGCCTCGGCGCCCGTCGGGACGGTGCGCCGCATGCCGTCGACGTTAGGCGGTCGACAGGTACCTGTAGGTACCGTTCGGCTCATGAGTCTCCGTCCCGGAACCGTCTTCCTCTCCGACTGCCCCGCCCGCCTGGCCGTCGAGGTCATCGCCGGCAAGTGGGCCGTGGTCACCCTCTTTGCGCTGAGTGACGGGCCCTTGCGGCACGGCGAGTTGGTCGAGCTGATCGGCGGCGTCTCGCGCAAGGTACTGACGCAGACGCTGCGCCGGCTCCAGGACCACGGGCTCGTCGAGCGGCGTACCTACGCCGAAGCGCCACCCCGCGTGGAATACGGACTGACCGAGCTCGGGCGCACCCTGGAGGAGCCCATCGCCCTGCTGACCGAATGGGCGAGATCCAACGGTGAAGCGATCGTCGCCTTTCACGAGGCGGCCGAGACGGCTGAGGTGAAAGACACCTCGGACCGTGAGCGACGCCCCTGACCCGGGTCGCGGGCCGTGATCCCGCCGCTACCGTGCGGTTCAGGCCCCGGTGGTCTGGTCGGCGATCATCGCGAGGAGCTGCCGTCGGCCGTGCTCGCGCAGGACGCGGCGCTGGCGCACGGCGCCGTTGCCCTCGCGCAGCAGGCGCTCCAGCACCGGGACGACGTGGCGGTGTTCGCCGTCGGCCTCCAGAGCGGCGTCCACGTGCTCCAGGAGCGTCGCCGCCGCGGCGGCCGGGGCGACCAGGCGGCCGGCGAGGGGGTCGAACACGGTGCCGGTGCAGCCGTGGCGGGCGCCGTGCCAGACGGCCGCCGCCAGCTGCTCCGGCAGGACGGCCGGGCCCGGCCGTCCCGCGTGCTCGTCGGCGAGTGCACGGGTTGCCAGGGCACGGACCACGCCGGCCAGCATGACCGCCTCGTCGGGCCGGAGCTGGACGTCCATGGCGCGTGTCTCGACCGTTGGGTACCGCTCGGAGAGCCGGACGTGCCAGTAGAGCTGTCCGATGTCGGGGATCAGCCCGTCGCGGACGAGCGCCGTGGTGCGGCGGTCGTAGTCGCGGTCGCCGTCGAAGTGCGGGGGCGGCCCGCTGACGGGCCAGCGTCCGAAGACCGGGGTACGCCAGGAGGCGAAACCGGTGTCCGTCCCGTGCCACAGGGGCGAGTTGGCGGCGAACGCGATCAGCAGCGGCAGCCAGGGGCGCAGCCGGTTCAGCACGGTGACGCCGGCGGACCGGTCGGGGACGCCGATGTGGACGTGCATGCCGGCGATCAGCTGCTCGTCGGTCAGGCGCCCGGTGTCGCCGCGCATGGCGCGGTAGCGGGCCGTGGGTGTGACGGGGACGGGCACTCCGTCGGCGTCGGCGAACGGGGCGGCGGCGCAGGCGGCGAGCACGCAACCGTCCGCGCGGGCGGCCTGGCCCAGTGCGTGGCGCATCCGGAGGAGGTGGCCGCCGCCCTCGTCGAGGTCGTGGCAGACCGGGGTGGCCACCTCAAGCTGGGCCTGGAGCAGCTCGTGCTGCACCTCGCCGCTGTCCAGGGCGGGCTGCAGCCCGGCCGCGTCCCGGACCTGGACGGCCCGGGCGCGGGGCCGTCCGGTCACCGCGTCGAGGAGGAGGTACTCCTCCTCCATGCCGAACGTGAGCATGCCGCGCGTCTACCCGTTCGGGGCGTCGGCAGTCGTTCCCGCGGTGCCCGGTCCCGGTCAGCCCGAGGGTTCGGCCGTGAGTACCGTGCCCGTCCGGGTGCGCAGGTGCACGGCCGTGCGGCCGGTGCGGCGGGTCGTCACCAGACCGGCGGCGCGGAGGGCGCCGAGGTGCTGGGAGACGGCGCCGGCGGTGACACCGAGGCGGGCGGCGAGGTCGGGGGTGCTCAGCGGTTCGCCGAGCTCGGAGAGCAGCGCGGCGCGGGTGCGGCCGAGGACGGCGGCGAGGCCGGCGGAGGTCGGGCGGGGTTGTTCCCAGAGCAGCCCGACGCCGGAGGCCGGGTAGCGGATGGAGGCGGCGGTGCGGGGGGAGTGGTCGACGATCACGTCCGGCCAGCCGAAGACGGACGGCATCAGCACCAGCCCGTGGCCGCCTGCCTCGACGGTCCACGCCGCACCCGAGCGGCGGCGCCCGTGCACCACCAACTCGCCCTCCCGCCAGACCACGTCGCCGTGCAACTGTGCGAAGAGCCCCTCCACCCCGCCGTCCACCAGCGCCACCGCCCGCCGGCCCAGGTCCGCCTCCAGCACCGCCCGCATCCGCCCCCAGTGCGGGGCCACCAGCCGGGCGTGGCAGCGCGTCAGCGCATCGGCGGCCCGTTCCAGCAGCACGGCCGGCTCCGGCAGGCGCCCGGCCCGGGCGCCCAGCGCGGCGGCGCACTCCGCCACGACGTACGCCGGGTCCGTCGTTCGCAAGCCCGCCACCTCGGCGTCGAACGTCGGCAGGCGCTCCTCGGGCACGGGGAACAGGAACGACGGCAGGCAGCCCTCGAGCAGCGTCCGCAGCAACGGCAACTCCGGCTCCTCCGCCAGCACCGGCTGTGCCTCGCGCACCCACGGCCGGTGCACCCCGTGCCCGCCGACACCGAGCGCCGCCCGCACTCCGAGCACCGTCTCGGCCAGCGGCGACACCGCCAGCCGCACCCGCGCCACCTCGGCCGCCGAGAGCCGGATCTCCACCGCCACGTCCGCCCCACTCCGCTGATCGTTTAGCCCTGGCTGAACGATAGCCGGGCCCGGCCGCCGTCCCCCAGGCTGTCCGCCATGGAGCTCTTCACCTCGTACGACGGAACCACGCTCGCCTTCCGCACGCTCGGGGACGGCCCGCCGCTGCTCTGCCTCCCCGGCGGCCCCGGCCGCGCGGCCGAGTACCTCGGCGACCTCGGCGGACTGTCCGCCCACCGCACGCTGATCCTGCCGGACACCCGGGGCACCGGTGCCTCCGCGATTCCCGCCGACCCGGCCACCTACCGCGTCGACCGCCTGGTCGCCGACGTCGAGGCACTGCGCCGCCACCTCGGCCTGGACCGCGTCGACCTGCTCGGCCATTCCGCCGGCGGCAGCCTGGCCATGCTCTACGCCGCAGCCCACCCCGACCGGCTGAACAGCCTGACCCTGGTCACCCCCTCGTTCGCCGCCGTCGGACTGCCCTCCGACACCGGTGTGGACGAGGTGATCGCCGCCCGCGCGGCCGAGCCCTGGCACGCCGAGGCCGTGGCGGCGCACCGGCACATGACGACCGCGAACAGCTTCGCCGAGGCCGCGCCGCACCGACTCGCCTTCGAGCCGCTGATGTACGGCCGCTGGGACGACGCCGCGCGCGCCCATGCCGCCGCCGACCCCGCCCAGCGCGCGCTCCCCGTCAGCGAGCACTACTACCAGGGCTACACGCCCGACACCGGGGAACTCCGCCGGCGCCTGGGCGCCCTGCACCGCCCGACGCTGCTCCTCGCGGGCGAGGTGGACCTGTGGCCCACCGCCGGAGCCGCCGCCGACGCCGCGTCACTCTTCACCGAGGTGACGCTCGCCGTCCAGCCGGGCGCCGGCCACTACCCGTGGCTGGACGACCCGCAGGCGTTCACGGCCGTGCTGGAGGGCTTCCTGTCCGCGGTGGGCTAGGACGTCCTTGCCGAGCTCGCGGGCCGCTGGGGCCTGATGGGTCACTGGGCTGTTCATGCCGTCCACTCTCGGGCGGAGCCGGGTCGGCGGGCTACCGGCAGGATGCCAACCCATGGGGGAAACCCGCCATCTTGATCCCGCGGAACGCGGCCGCGTCGCCCTGGCGCACGGGCAGCGACTGCCCACCCATGCCCACGACCGCGGTCACCTGGTCTATCCGGCCACCGGTGTGCTGTCCGTGACCACCGCCAGGGGCACGTGGATCGCTCCGCCGACCCGGGTGGCGTGGACTCCCGCGGCCTTCGAGCACCACCACACCGCGCACGGCAACGCGGACATGCGGATTCTGTTCCTGTTCGACGCACTCGCCGCCCGACTGCCCGCGCATCCTGCGGTGCTCACCGTCTCGGGGCTCGCCCGCGAAGCCCTGCTCGCCCTCACGGCCGAGGAGGCGGACACCGGTGTGCGGGCGCCGGAGGCGGTCGACCGGCTGCACGCGGTCGTCGTCGACGAGCTCACCGCGGCGCCCGAGCAGCTGCTGCATCTGCCCGAGCCGGCCGACGACCGGCTCCGGGCGCTGATCGCTGTCCTCTACGCCGACCCTGCCAATCAGCAGACCCTCCGGCAAGGGGTGAAGGCCAAAACCCTGCCGTTCCTGCCCGGCAGCGGGAGGGACGTGGGCGAGGCCGGGGCGGCAGGCGTCCTCAGGACAGGCCGGCCAGTGAGGTGATCCGCAGACCGGGCGAGCACCGGAGCACGCGGTGGTCGCCGCCGCAGGTGATCTCGACCTCCAGGCCGCCGTCGCCGTCGATGTAGACGCGGTGCCCCGCCGGTCCGGTCCTGGCGCTCGCCGTCACGACGGCGCAGCGGACCGCGCCGGCCGGGTCCCGCAGGCTCACCAGGTAGGCGGCGGTGGCGCCTGTCAGGGTGGTCATGCGACCGGGTGGTCGAGGCGGAGGGACCGGCCCAGGGCTCGTGGCGTTCCGCTGGCGGTGTCGGACATGGCGATCACCTTTCAGTGTCGAAGCTCCGTGCGTCGCACGGATCCCACCACCCTGCCTCCTGCCGGCGCGGGACGCGCGACAACCCGTGCGGGGGCTCGGCTGCCCGGAGGACGTTGCTCGCGAGCCGGCTGCCGACCGGAGCCCGGTCACCGCCCTCCTGCTCCCGCATCCGCGGAGGGGGAGGCGGTCGCTGGAGCGGGCGCTTCGAGCGCCGGTCTTGCCCCGCCCTCCGTAAATGGCTACGTTGTATCCAAAATGCTTTTCGGTACTGCCGTAGCCGATAGCCGGCGACCGGGCTCCCGGACGTCCGTCCGGCGAGCGCGCGGTCCGTTTCGGCGGACCTTCGACGGACCCCGGCGCCGAATCCCGTCGCCCTTCCCGGCAAGATCAACTTGAGGCCGATCACCATGACAGAACCCCACGACACCGATGTCCTCGTCGCCGGGGCCGGACCCACCGGCTCCACCCTGGCGGCCGACCTGCTGCGGCGCGGCGTCCGCGTCCGCGTCGTCGACAAAGCGACACGGGCCTTCCAGGGCTCCCGCGCCAAGGGGATCCAGCCCCGCACCCAGGAAGTGTTCGAGGACCTCGGCGTCCTTCACGAGGCACACGCCGAAGGCGGCCCCTACCCGCTCGCAGGACTCCACCTCGGACCCTTCACCGCGCCGTGGCGGATGCAGCAGCGGAACAGGCCGACCCCGGACGTGCCGTACCCGAACATCCTCCTGCTGCCGCAGCACCGCACCGACGCCATCCTGCACCGTCTGCTCGAACGCCACGGGCTGCGCATCGAATACGGGGCCGCCCTGGAGACCTTCGAGCAGGACGCCGACGGCGTGACGGCGACGCTCTCCACCGGCGAGCGGGTGCGCACCCGGTACCTCGTCGGCGCCGACGGCGGCGCGAGCGCCGTCCGTGCGGCGACCGGTCTCGGTTTCGTCGGGGAGACCGACGACTCCGACAAGACCCTCATCATCGACGGCACGATCGACGGACTGTCCCGCGACCGGTGGCACATGTGGCCCGGCGCGTCCGCCGGAGCGTGCCCGCTGCCGCACTCCGACCAGTTCCAGGTGATGATCCGACTGAAGCCGGGCGAGGCGCCGGATCTCGACCACGCCGCCCTGACCCGCCGGTTCCACGCCCTCACCCGCCTCACGCTCCACGACATCACCTGGACCTCGGTGTTCCGGCCCAACGTCCGGCTCGTCGAGCGCTACCGCGCGGGCCGGGTCCTCCTGGCGGGCGACGCCGCCCACGTGCACACGCCCGCCGGCGCCCAGGGCCTCAACACGGGTGTGCAGGACGCCTACAACCTGGGCTGGAAGCTCGGGCAGGTGATCGCCGGCTCGCCGGACGACCTGCTCGACAGCTACGAGGCCGAACGGCTCCCGATCGCCGCAGGCGTCCTCGGCAAGTCCAGCGAGCTCTACAGGAGCCTCGGCAGGCACCGTGTCGCGGGCCTGAAACGCGGAGACGAGGAGCGGCAGCTCGGACTCACCTACGCCGGCGGCCCGCTCGCTCCCGGCGACGCCCCGGCCACCAGGACCCTGCACGCGGGCGACCGGGCGCCCGACGCGCCGTGCACCGCCCCCGGCACCACGCGCCTGTTCGACGTCCTCCGGGGACCGCACTTCACACTGCTGGCCTTCGGCCCCGGCGCCACCGCGGCCCTGCCCGGCCTGACCTGGCCGTCCGAGGGGGCCGAACTGCACCGCTACGCCGTCCGCGACGGGCGCGGGATCGACCGTGGCCACCTCACCGACGCCACCGGCCGGCTGTCCGGCATCTACGGCGTCGACGGTGACGCGCTGATCCTCGTCCGGCCGGACGGGTACATCGCCGCAGTCATCAAGTCCGACTGGCCGGCCTCCTTCGCCACCGCGACCGCGGCCTACACCCCGCGATGACCCGGCCGGGCCGTCCGGTGCCCCACGACGTGGCCGGGGCGCCCGCGGTCGTTCCGCACGCCGACGAGGACGCGCGTTCCGCCCCGCCGCCACCGGCCGGACGGTCCCCGGCGTGCCGCCCGACTAGGTCGAACAGGAGGAGCTCAGGAATGTCAGCACCACAGCAGGCCACCGAGGGCCGCCCGGCCCCGGTCGTGACCCTGACGTTCGTCGGCCACCGCACCGGGGCGGAGGAGGCCACGGCGAGGCTCTCCGCCGAATCCCGGGCCGCGCTGCGCCAGTTCTCCCCGGAGCGCATCACCGGCTACGGCGTCGACCACGCCGATGCCGTCGAACTGCGCGCCCGCGTGAGCGAGGGCCCGACGCCGGCTATCCGCTCCTGGTCCTCCCGGGCGGCGGGGACCTCATGATCTCGATGGAGCTGGCGCAGACCCTGCTGGACGGCGCGCCCACGGACGACAAGCAGGTGGTCGTCTTCTCCGACGGTGACCACTGCGTCTACCACCACCGGCACGACCGCGACACGCTCGTCGCCGACTGGACGCGGGCCCGCCTGTGCGGCACCCCGAGCCCCGCCGTCGTGTCCTGAGACGAGGAAGCACACCCATGCAGATCATCGACGCACAGATCCACCTCTGGGCCGGCGCGAGCGCGCCACCGCACCACTGGCGCGCGCCGTACACCGTCGAGAACGCCCTGCGCGACATGGACGAGGCCGGTGTGGACCGCGCCGTCAACTGCCCGGCGATCTGGGACGCGGGCGCCAACGACTACGCGGTGGAGACGGCCGAGCGGTACCCCGAGCGGTTCGCGACTCTCGGCCGGTTCCCCCTCGACGACGCCGCGGACGAGTCCCTCGTCGACGCGTGGCTTGACAAGCCCGGCATGGTGGGGCTGCGCTTCGTGATGGCGGCGCCGGAGACGGTCGGACGCCTGGCGTCGGGCACGCTCGACTGGCTGTGGGAGGCCGCCGACGGTCGTGGCATGGCCGTGGGGATCATGGTGATGCCTCCGTACCTGCCGGCCGGCAGGTCTTCGACGCGTTCGGTGCCGAGCGGATGTTCTGGGGTACCGACATCACGCGTCTGCGGTGCTCGTGGCGGGAGGCGGTGACGGTGTTCACCGAGGAACTGCCCTGGCTGCGGGGCCGTGACCTCGAACTCGTCATGGGTCGCGCCGTGGCCGACCGGATCGGCCGGAGCCGACCGGCGGAACGGCCGTCGACACGGCCGTCAGCACGACCGTAGGCGGCGCGCGTCAGTGCCACCCCGAGGCTTTGCCCGGCTCCGGCTCCGGCTCCGGCGCAGGTTCCGGCTCCTGCGACGAGTCGAGCCTGGCCCGTTCCAGCCCGACGAGGAGCAGGTCCAGACCGAACCGGAACTCCTCGTGGAGCGGGACGGAGGTCAGCTCCTCGGCCGCAGCCGTCGTGGCCGGATAGTCCTCCGGGTCGAGCGAGTCGTAGTACTCCCGCAGGTGAGACCGGTCGTCGGCGCCGGGAGCCCCGGGGCCGTGCTGCTGGATGGCGAAGCCGATCACGTAGTGGCCGATCGCCGTGAAGGCGCGGGCTGCCAGACCGACCGGGAACCCGTGGCCCAGGAACAACGTGATGAGGCCCTCCCTGGCACGGAGACCGTTGGGACCGACGGGGACCCGGGCCGCCAGCAGGGGCAACGCGTCGGGGTGCCGGCACAGCGTGCCGTACAGGGCCTCGGCCGAGACGGCGGCGGCTTCCTGCCACGGCAGGTCGGCGAGGTCGCCGGGCGGGACGCGGACCTCGCCCAGGATCCTGTCCGCGACGAGGGCGAGGAGCTCGTCCTTGCCGCTGAAGTGCCGGTAGAGCGTCGCCGTGCCGGAGCCGAGCGAATCGGCGACCATGCGCAGCGTCAGGGCCTGGATCCCGACCTTGTCGATCAGCCTCAGGGCCGCGTCGACGAACTGCCCGACCTCCATCGGGGGACGACCGCGCCGGTATTCCGGGGCCGGCGCCCGGCCCGCCCACCAGGCGGGACTACCCGGGACCGGCTTGACCTTCGACGCCATGAAGCAGTGGCCCTCTCGGGGGAGCTTTGCTGACGAGTTTCGGACTTATCGTATCCGTTTTCGACATCGGACGGCCCCGGACGGACGGCGTGCAGTTCGGGCGCGGGCCCGTCAGTGCTGTGCGGTCTCCAGCGCGGCGTCGATGCCGCGCAGGAACGCGTCGAGGTCGTCGGGGGTGCGGGAAGTCACCAGTCGCCAGCCGCCGGAGTCGTCCTCGACGAGCGGCCGGTCGGTCCAGGTCGCGCCCGCGTTGCCGAGGTCGGTGCGCAGCGACGGGTACGAGGTGAGGGTCTTGCCGTCGGCCACACCGGCCTCGGCGAGCAACCAGGGGCCGTGGCAGATCGCGGCGATCGGACGGCCGGAGCCGGCGAAGGCGCGGACCAGGTTGACGGCCTCCTTCTCCAGCCGGAGCGTGTCGGCGTTGATCGTCCCGCCGGGGACGACCAGCAGGTCGTAGTCGTCGGCGTTCGCGTCGGCGAGGGTGTGGGTGGGTTGCACGGTCTCGCCGGGATCCTTGTCCCCGATCAGGGTGCGGATGCCGTCCCGGGAGACGGCGGCGATGTCGGTCTGGATACCGCTCTCGCGCAAGTGCCGGACGGGTACGAGGAGTTCGTCCTGCTCGACGCCGTAGTCGGTCACGATCGCGAGTGCTCTGGTGGTGCGGGTCATGGTCTCCTCCGGTTCAGGGGTCGGAATTCGGTGTCGTCGGGCCTACGCCTGCCCGTCCCGGGGCCTGCGCCGGCCGGAGTGCCGGCCCGGTCCCCGGGAGGCCCGGCCGGTGTAGGGCGGCGGCCTGCGCCGTTTCTGCCTGCGGACGCCCAGCAGGACGGAGCCGACCAGGGCGCCGCCGATGGCCAGGACCACCAGGACCAGCAGGATTCCGGACACGGCGGGGCCCGCTGCGGACGCGTTGGTGAGCATCGTCGTCATGGACTGCGGGTGCCCGTGATCCGCGCGGCTACACGCGGCCGGGGTGTGGCGGCGGGGTGGTGGTGAGTCGCCGGGGTGCGCCTTCGGTCGGAGGCGGGCGGACCGGATATCGGAGGGTTGGGAGGCACGAGGAGGGAAAGACGCCTGCGCACGGCGCTCCTTCCCGGGCGCGGGGACGGCAGGGCGGGGGAGGGTGCCGTATGCCCGGCCCCGTTCCACCGCGCTCGGCCCGATGGGCGCAAACGCCGGTCCGACGCAGCCACGTGCAGCCCGGGCGGCACGATCGAGGAGAGTGTGATGATCATAATTCTCTACAAGCCGTTCGGCCTGCTCGCCGGCGCTCTGGGAGGGGTTCTGGCCGGTGCCCTCTTTCGACGGCTCTGGAAGCTGGTCGGGGGCGAGGACGACGCGCCCAGCCCCACGGACGAGGACCGGAGCTGGCGCGGGGTGCTGACCGCGGCCGCGTTGCAGGGCGCGGTCTTCGCACTCGTGAAGGCGGCGGTCGACCGCGGAGGAGCCGTGGGCATCCGCCGGCTGACCGGAACCTGGCCCGACTGAGAGTCGGCCCGCGCCCTCCGGGGGCCGCTCGCACCCGGATCGATTGGTCGGCCCGCGGCGCGTTTGCCGGGCTCACATCCGGTCAGACGGACGGAGGACCCGCGGAACGACGGAGGGAATCGGCAATGAAGACCGGTGTGAACGGGGGCCGCACGACGGGCTTCCGACCGACGGGGCGGCCCGTCCCCGAGCAGGCGACGGCGACCGCCGGGACCGATACCGACGCGATCAAGGAGTGTGCGCACCGATGACCCGCGAGCACAGCAACGAGAAGACGGTCCTCCCCACTGCGGCGGACCTCTCGACCCGGATGGCCGACACCCGCGAGCGGCTCACCGACGTCGTCGACGTCGTGGTGGCGAAGGCGGACGTGGGTGCCCGGGCACGGGACGCCGCCGTACATGCCAGGGAGAGCATCGGCCACACGGCCGACCAGGCCCTGCACGCCGTGGTGGAGCAGATCGGCGAGGTTGCCGACAGTCTGCGCGCCGGGGGCGTGCAGGTGAAGGAGCACACCGTAGGTCTCACGGACTCGGCCGGCGAGGTGTTCGAACGGCTCTCGGAGACCTCGACCCGCGGACGGGCCCTGAAGGACTTCCGGTACAGCGGCCCGGTGCTCGCCGCGGTAGGGGGTGCCTTGCTCGCCACGGCCGTGATCGTCACCGTGCGCCGCCGCCGTAGGTGAGGTGACCCACCGCCGGTCGGACGTCCGTCGGAATGCGGGGCCGGCACCGGGTACGCGGTGCCGGCCCCGCACCGTGTCCCCACGGTGGTCCGCCAGGACCGCCCGTCTGTCGGGCGGGCGCCGACCGTTGGGGGCGGAGCTCAACGCCCACGTCCCCACCCGTACGCCCCCACCCGTACGCCGCGAGCCGGAACCGGAACGACCCGGGGCCCCGCCGTCACGCGGTGGTTGTCGGGACGCGGCTCTTGTCGCCCCGGGCGTCAACCGCCGGCCTGTTCAGGGAGGACGGCGACGGAGAGCGGAAGGTGGCCGACCGGGAGGCGGGTGGTCCGGCCGGTGGCGGTGTCGACGAGGGTGAGGCCGTTCCAGCCGCCCTCGCGGGTGAAGCCGCCGGCGACGTACGCGGTGCGACCGTCCGGCGAGAGGGTGACGGTCTCGTGCGGGCCGTCGAGGGGGAGGACGCGTTCCGTGCCGTCCGGGGAGCGGATGGTGAGGGAGGGGCCGGCGTCCGTGGCGGGGTCGATCGGCCCGGTGCCGACGACGTAGAGGGTGCCGTCGGGGGCGATGCTGGCGCCGTGCTGGTGGGTGTTGGCGGTCATCGGTTCGACGGTGGTGCGGCCGGTGGACGGGTCGACGACGGCGAGGCGCTCGCCCTCGAAGGGAAGCAGCAACGCGCCGTCGGTCGGGCGGACGGCGGCGTAGTGGGGCTTGAGCCAGGAGCCGAGGCCGCCCTCGGTGCCGTACGGGGCGACCTCGATGCGGCGGGTGTCCCAGGTGGCGGTGTCGACCGTCGTCACGTCGAAGGAGTCGTGGCCGGTGACGTAGACCTGGCGGCCGTCGGCGGAGACGTCCACGTCGAAGGGGCGGCGGCCGACCGGGACGACCTGGACGACGGCGCGGGTGGCCGTGTCGACGACCTCCAGGGTGCCGTTCCCCCCGGGCACGTTGACACCGACGTAGAGCCGGCTGCCGTCCGGGGAGAGGGCGAGGCCCATGCCGCCGCCCCGGTACTCGCCGGTGGCCACGGGGCCGGTCCGGGTCCTGTACGGGATCAGCGCGGTTCGCGTGCGGGCCCGGGTGTCGACGGCGGCGACGCCCTCGGCGGTGGCCACCCAGGCGGTGCCGTCGGGTGCGACGGCGAGGGCGTAGGGGCCGGTGCCGACCCGGACGGATCCCAGGTCCGCTCTGCGGTCGGTGCGGGACGGGTCGACGAACGTGACGGTGTCCGCACCGAAGTCGGTGACCAGGAGCAGGGGGGTCGGCCGGTCCGGTGAGCCGGAGGGCTCGGCGGCGGTGGGCGCCGCTGCGGTCGCGCTCGCGCTCGGGCCCGGGTTCGGGCTCGGGTCGGCGGCGGGCGGTGCGGGTGGGGTCTGTCCGCAGGCGGCGAGCAGTACGAGGGCCGTCGCCGCGCCCGCGGCGGCCCGGGCCAGGGCGGCCCGAACGGCCACCTCCGATCCTCGACGGAACCGCCGGCCCGGTCGGCCGGTGACAGGGGGGCGGTCGGTCATCGAGGGTTCCTCCACGAAGGGGCCGGCGGTCGGCGCCGATGGGCCGCGGTGCCCTCCAGCCTGCCCCTCGGGCGCCGGCGGGGGATCGGCAGCCCGGCCCGTCCGACGCCGCCGGTCGGTGGACGACGGGGTCAACCGATCGGCTGACCCCGGTGCCGGTGCCGGCCTTCACCGAGCTCATCGAGGCTCGGGCCCGTGCCCGTGGCGACGACGCCGGGGCGGCCTCGGAGGCCCTGGCCGCCTCCGGGAGTCTGCTCGACCGCTGACGGGACAGCCGGTCTGCTCACGCCGGGCGACGCGCGCCGGTGGCATCGTCCGCCGGGCCGGGGGACCGGTGCGAGGAGTCGTCGCAGTGCGGCGCGGGCCGGTGGGCCCCAGGTGGCCTTGCCGCCGGGGCGGCCGTGGACGCCGGCCTCCCCGATGAGGAGGCAGGCGAGTGCGCGCCACACCGCCCAGCCGCGGGCGCGACGCAGGGTCGCGGCGTCCGGGGCCGGCCGGTACGCGGCAACGAACCTGTCGACGGCGCCGTCCGGCAGCAGGATCCACGCCGCGGCGAGGTCGAAGGCCGGATCACCCGCGAAGAGGTCGCCGAAATCGACTACTCCGCAGAACGTGCCGTTCGCGGTGAGGACGTTGGCCGGGTGCAGATCGCCGTGGAGCCACAGTGCCGGGCCCGTCCAGGCGGACGCGGCCACGGCGTCCTCCCAGAGCGCGCGGACGCCGTCCGGGGCGGGGATCAGTCCGAGCTCGGTGGCCGAGGCGAGCATCCTGGCGAACCCCTCGGCATGGTCGGCCAGTGGCCCCCCGCGGTCCCGACCGGTCGGCGCCCCGTCGGGAGCGGGTCGGTGAAGGGCCGTCAGGAAGGCGGCCAAGGCGTCGGCCGCCTCTGCGGCACGTGTGGCGGGGGCGCGGTCGGCGGGCTCGCCCGGCACCCAGGTGGTGACGATCCAGGGCCGCGGAAATCGGTCGGAGGGCTCACCGAGGCGCTGCGGGACGGGGACCCGCAGCGGAAGGTGCGGGGCGAGGCCGGGCAGCCAGGCGTGTTCCTTGCGCAGCAGCGCATCGGCGGACTGTGTAGCCCACGGCAGCCGCACGGCGAGGTCGTCGCCGAGCCGCCACAGCTGGTTGTCCCAGCCGCGTGCGCCGAGCTTCACCGGACGATCGGCCAGGTCGGGGTGCTGGTCGCGCAGCAGGTCCCGGACCAGTTCCGCAGTGACCTCGATCTCGCTGTGAGTCATGCGGAACAACCATAGCCGGGCGGTGGGCCGCCTCGAAGACCGTGGGCGCGTGAGGGGTGCGCGGCGGCGCCGGGCGGCGCCGGGCGGCGCCGGGTGGGGAACGGGGGCCCGGCGATGATAAACAGACTGTTGCAGGAAATGGTGGGATGTTTCGTCGGCGGGCTGTCCGTCGGGCAGTCCGCGGCCGGATCGGTGTCCGCACCGGCAGCAGGGAGCAGCCCACCGCCCGCCGACGCGACCGCACCGAGGAAGGGTTGACCCCCGTGACCGCAACCACCGCCACCGTCTTCCGCAACGTCCGTCCGTACGGCGCCGATCGCGCCGTCGACCTGTTCGCCGCCGACGGTCTGCTGGTCGAGCGCCTGCCGGCCGGCGCGGACCCGCTCGTCGTGGAGGGCGAGGGGCGGATCGCCCTGCCCACGCTGGTGGACGCGCACATTCACCCGGACAAGACGGCCTGGGGCGAGCCCTGGTACGGCCGGCGCCCGGCCGGCTCGCTCCCCGAGTACGTCGGTGGCGACGTCGACCTCTACCGCCGTCAGCGCACCCCCCTCGCCGCGCGCGCCCAGCGGCTGCTGGCCCACGCCGTGGCGTGCGGCACGCGCGCGGTCCGGGCCCACGTGGACGTCGCCCCCGCCTACGGGCTGGACGGGGTGACCGGGCTGGCCGAGGCACGCGAGCGGTTGGCCCCGGCGCTGGACGTCCAGCTGGTGGCCTTCCCGCAGCACGGCGTCCGCCGCACCCCCGGCGCGGCGGAGCTGCTGGCCGAGGCGGCGGCGAGCGGACTGATCGACGCG
This sequence comes from Kitasatospora sp. NPDC127035, assembly GCF_042726075.1. Lineage (NCBI taxonomy): Bacteria > Bacillati > Actinomycetota > Actinomycetes > Kitasatosporales > Streptomycetaceae > Kitasatospora > Kitasatospora sp. NPDC127035. The sequence continues at coordinate 67,770 of NZ_JBHXDN010000018.1, forward strand.
GTCGGCGGGATCGACCCCGCCGGCTTCGACGGAGGACCGGACGGCGAGGGTCCTGCCCAGCTCGACCTGGTCTTCGACCTGGCCGAACGCCACGGCCTGCAGTTGGACGTCCACCTGCACGACCGTGGCGAGCGGGGCCTCGGCCCGCTGCGTGACATCCTCGCGCGCACCCGGGCCGCGGGCCTGGCCGGCCGGGTCGTGGTCAGCCACGCCTTCTGCGTCCCGGAGCTCGCCGACGAGCGGCTCACCGACCTCGCCGACGAGCTGGCGGAGGCCGGCGTCGGCCTCACCACCGTCGCCCCCTCGGCCCACCAGGTGCTGCCGTTCCGCGAGCTGCAGTCGCACGGCGTGCGCGTCGGCCTGGGGTCCGACGGCGTGCGCGACTCCTGGAGCCCGTACGGCAACGCCGACATGCTGCACCGCGCCCACCTGCTCGGCTGGACCACCGGGGCCCGCACCGACGAGGAGCTGAGCGACTGCTTCGCCCTGGCCGCCGACGGCGGCGCCGACCTGCTCGACCTCCCGCGCGTCACCCTCCGGCCGGGCTCCCCGGCCGACTTCATGCTGCTCCCCGGTGAGTGCCTCCCGCAGATCGTGGTCGACCTGCCCCCGCGCGACGTCGTCGTCCACGCCGGCCGCGTGGTCGCCCGGGACGGCCGCTTCCTCGGCTGACACCCGCCGGGGGTGGGCGGCCTCGTTCGGCCTGGTTGCGAGCTGTTTGACGTCGGGTACGAGGTGTCCGGACCACGGGCCGGACCGACGCCGGCCGGGATGCGCGGTGCGTCGAGCGGACGGTCGCCGTACGGGTCGGGCGGGTCAGGCGGGTCGGTCGGGCGGGTGGGGCGGGCGGGTCAGCCCTTCCCGCCCTCGGCCCAGGTGAGGTCCATCTGGTCGATGAAGCGGCGGCCGTCGAAGGAGAGGAAGACCTTGGACGTGGTGTCGTTGTCCGCGATCCAGGTCTTGTTCCACTGCACGACAGTGTCGGCGCCGTCGCGCTTGGGGTAGTAGAGGCCCTCGCGGCGCTCCGGCCGGTTGTAGAAGCCGTGCCCGTTGGCCAGCCGGTACGGCGTCCTGACGAGGGCGCCACTGACGTCGTCGAAGAGCGCGGCGGGGAAGTGGCGCGGGCGACGAGCTTCGGCGGGACGTAGTGGACGTCCACCTCGCCGGCGTCCACGGAGCGGGCGGGTTCCCCCGGCAGCCGGTGGAACGCCTTGCGCACGGCACCCGCACGCTCGTAGCTGTCGGTGAAGGTCACCAGGCTTCCCTCCCGGCCCTCCGTGTGAGGTGACGGTCACGGTGACCGTGAGCGGTCTCGGCGCCACCGGCTCCGTCGGCCTCCTCGACCTCCCGTGGATGCTCCTCGACGCGGCCCTTGCCCTCGCGGCCGGGGGGGTCCGTCATTGCTGCCGGCCAGGCGTCGCCGCGGCGGCCGAGGACGGAGCGCGGGGCGCTCCGCGGCCGCCCAGGCCGGAAGTCCGGCCGGGCCCGTCCGGAGGTACGGGACGGCCGCTTGTTGCCTGGACTCGGGCAAAGCAGGATAAACAGTGACTATGGACCCTCGCCCGGGTGGAAGCGACGTGCACCGTCCGGCCGGCCCCCGGGCCGGCCTCGGCGCCGGCGCGCCGAGGCCCGGAGCGGGTCGCCGACCCCCCGGGAAGGACGGCGGTGGTCCGCACGGCGACCCGCCGCCACCGGCGTCGCCGCCCCGGCCACCGGGCGGGACGGCCGGGCGCAGCTTCGCCCGCGAGGTCTTCCTCCTCCAACTGGTGATGGTCGTCCTCCTGGTGGTCGGCGCCGTGGTGGCCCTCGTGGTGCAGCAACAGCGCTCCACCACCACCGACGCCCGGCACCGCACCCTCGCCGCCGCCGAGTCGTTCGCCCACGCGCCCGGACTCGTCGCCGCTCTGGACGGCGCCGACCCCACCGCGACCCTCCAACCGCTGGCCGAGGAGGTCCGGACGGCCGCCGGGATCGACGCGCTCATCGTGTACCGGCTCGACGGGACCGTGCTCACGCACAGCGACACCTCGCAGCTCGGCAAGCACGTCATCGGTCCCTACGCGGAGGCCGCCGAGGGCAGGGCCGTCACCAGGACCTTCGACGGTGCGCTGGGCCGCTCGGTGGTGTCGGCCGTCCCCGTCAAGGACGCGACCGGTGCGGTGGTCGCCATCGTCGCCGCCCCCGTCACCCTCGAAGCCATCCACAAGTCGGTCCACCACGAGCTGCCCCTCTTCCTGGTCGGAGCCGCCGCCGCCACCGCCCTCGCGGCCGGCTGCGCCGCCCTGGTGAGCCGCCGGCTGCGACGCCAGACGCGGGGCCTGGGCCCGGCCGCGATGACCCGGATGTACGAACACCACGACGCCGTCCTGCACTCGGTGCGCGAGGGCGTCCTGATCACCGACGACGGCGGCCGCCTGCTCCTGGCCAACGACGAGGCCCGCCGCCTCCTCGACCTCCCCGCCGACGCGGAGGGGCGCCGCGTCGACTCCCTCGGGCTCGACACCGACACCGCCGAGCTGCTTGCCTCCGGCCGCACCGCCGACGACGAGGTCCACCGCGCCGGGGAGCGGCTGCTCTCCCTCAACAAGCGGCCCACCTCTCCCACCGGAGTGCACGGCACCAGCGTGGTGACCCTGCGCGACACCACCGAGCTGCGGGTGCTGGCCGGCCGCGCGAAGCTGGCCAGGGCGCGGCTGCGGTTGCTCTACGACGCCGGGATGCGGATCGGATCGACGCTGAACGTGGTGCGGACCGCGGAGGAACTGGTGCAGGCGGCCGTCCCGGGCTTCGCCGACATCGCCAGCGTCGAGCTGCAGGACCCGGTGCTGCACGGCGACGCCCCGGCCGGGGCCTCCACGGTGCTGCGCCGCAGCGCCGTCGCGGGCCTCGCGGAGGACCACCCGCTCTACCCGGTCGGGCGGCTGATCGACTTCGTGCCGGGCACACCCATGGCGGCGAGCGTGCGCGAAGGCCGGGCCGTCGTCGAGGCCGACCTCGGGGCCTCCACGGGCTGGCGGAGCCAGGACCTCGAACGCGCCCAGCGGATCCTCGACCACGGCATCCACTCGCTGATGGTCGTCCCGCTCCAGGCGCGCGGCCTGACCCTGGGGCTGGTGAACTTCTGGCGCGCCCACGACTCCCCGCCGTTCGACGAGGAGGACCTCGCCTTCGCCAAGGAGGTCGGCAGCCGTGCCGCGGTCTGCATCGACAACGCCTGGCGCTACAGCCGGGAGCACGCCATGGCGGAGACCCTCCAGCGCAGCCTGCTGCCCCGGGAGCTGCCGGCCCAGGAGGCCCTGGACGTGGCCCACCGCTACCTGCCCGCCCAGGCCGGGGTGGGCGGCGACTGGTTCGACGTCATCCCGCTGCCCGGCGCCCGGGTCGCCCTCGTCGTCGGCGACGTGGTCGGCCACGGCCTGCACGCCGCCGTCACCATGGGCCGCCTGCGGATCGCCGTCCACAACTTCTCCGCCCTCGATCTCCCCCCGGACGAACTGCTCGGCCACCTCGACGACCTGGTCGCCCGCATCGACGACCAGGAGGGCGAGGGCCCGGACAGCGCCCGGATGATGACGGGAGCCACCTGCTTCTACGCCGTCTACGACGCGGTCGCCGGCCGGGTCGCCGCCGCCAGTGCGGGCCACCTCCCGATGGCCCTGGTCCGCCCCGACGGCACCGTCGAGTTCGTGCAGCCGCCCGTCTCCCCTCCGCTGGGTCTCGGCGCCGGCATGCCCGTCGAGGCCGTCGAACTTGCCGTGCCCGAGGGCTCCCGGCTGGTGCTCTGCACCGACGGCCTGCTCAAGGCCCGCGACCGGGACGTGGACTTCGCCCTGGACGCTCTGGCGGAGGCACTCGCCGGCCCGGCCCGGTCTCCCGAGGAGGCTTGCGAGAGCGTGATCGGGGCGATGCTGCGCACCCGGCCGACCGACGACGTCGCCCTCGTGGTGGCCCGGACCAGGCTCCTGGCCCGGGACCGGGTCGCCGCATGGGACGTGCCCAGCGCCCCCGAGGCGGTGGGTCCGGTGCGCCGGGACTGCGTCCGCAGGCTGGCCGACTGGGGGCTGGAGCGGCTCTCCTTCGGCACCGAGCTCATCCTCAGCGAATTGATCACCAACGCCGTGCGGTACGGCCGGGAACCCGTCCACGTCCGGCTGCTCCTCACCGAGACCCTGGTCTGCGAGGTCTCCGACGGGAACAGCACCGCGCCGCACATCCGCCGGGCCGCGGACACCGACGAGGGCGGACGCGGTCTGTTCCTCGTCGCCCGCTACGCCGAGCGCTGGGGCACCCGCTACTCGGCGCGGGGCAAGACCATCTGGACCTCCCAGTCGCTCATCGGGGAGGACGGGCCGGCCGAGGAGCTCTCGGAGGACGACCTGCTCGGTCAGTGGGGCGATCTGGAGGGCTGACCGTCCGTCCGGCCCGATGACCGTTCGCCCGACGCGCCGACCCGGCTCCGATCGCATCCGGCCATTGAGGCCACTGTCGCCCCGGACCCTCTCCACGGGTCCGGGGCGTCGACGCGCCCCGCCGCCGGGGCGCGCAGGTCGTCGTCGCGCAGGCCCTGACCAGTCCTCCGACCAGTCCTCGGACCCGGCGTCCGCCCCGGAGCGGGGCCCTGCGGAAGATCCGCCGGTGGGAGCGCGGGCCGCGCCGGGGCTTGCCGCATCAGGCCGGTTCGCACCGGACCTGGTGACATGTTCGCGCAAACATGTCAGGCTTCGTCGAGCCTGCCGAGCTCTTCAAGTGGTCAGTGGAGAGCGGCAGTTGCCTGTACGCCGTCGCCCGGACGGCGACCGGACAACGTTGTCCGGCGCATCCGGGTCCCCGAGGCCGGGCCCGACGCCGGCCACCCCCCGAGGAGTTTTCCTTGACACCTCACACCCGCAGGACAGCCGCAGCGTGCGCGCTCGCGCTCGGCGTCTCCCTCATCAGCGCCGTGCTGCCGCCCGGTGCCGCCTCGGCCGGACCGGTCACCTCCGGCTCCACCGTGACCGCCGCCGAGCGCGTCGGCCCCGGCGTCCCCGGCATCCCCGCCCCCCGGGCGGGCGCCGCGCCCGCGGCGCTGGACCAGGAGGAGCAGGCCGCGCTGACGGCCGACGCCCGGACCCGCCGCTCGGCCACCGCCGAAGCCCTCGGTCTCGGCCCCGAGGAGGAGTTGGTGCCGAAGTCCGTCAGCAAGGACACGGACGGATCGCTGCACACCCGGTACGACCGCACCCTCGCCGGACTCCCGGTCCTCGGCGGCGACCTGGTGGTCCACACGGCCGCCGACGGCACGGTCAAGGACGTCGACAAGGCCACCGGCGTCACCCTCGCGGTCAGCCCCTCCCTGGCGGCCGTCACCGCCGGGACCGCCAACGCCCGGGCGCTGGAGCGCGCCGGGGCCGAGGGGGTGAGCGGCGCGGCGGTCGCGTCCGTCCGCGAGGTCGTGTGGGCCGCGACCGGCCGGCCGGTGCGGGCCTGGGAGAGCGTCGTCGGCGGGGTGCAGGGCGACGGGACTCCAGCGGAACTGCACGTCGTCACCGACGCCGCCACCGGCGCCCACCTGTTCGACTTCCAGAACGTCAAGAACGGTACCGGCCACAGCCAGTACTCCGGCGAGGTCGCCATCGGCACCAAGGAGGCCGACGGCACCCACACGATGACCGACGACACCCGCGGCGGCCACCGGACGTACGACCTGGAGCACACCGAGGACGACCGGGCCAAGGGCACCCTGTTCGCCGACGCCGACGACGTCTGGGGCAACGGCCGGCCCGACCAGGTGCAGACCGCCGGCGTCGACGCCGCCTACGGTGCCCAACTGACCTGGGACTACTACAAGGAGGTCCAGGGCCGCAACGGGGTCAGGAACGACGGCGTCGCCGCGACCAGCCACGTCCACTACGGCACGAGCTACGCCAACGCGTACTGGTGGGACGTCTGCTTCTGCATGACGTACGGCGACGGCGACTACGACGTCAACCCGCTCACCTCGGTCGACGTGGCCGCCCACGAGATGACGCACGGCGTCACCTCCCACACCGCGGGCCTGGTCTACAGCGGTGAGTCCGGCGGCCTCAACGAGGCGACCTCCGACATCATGGCCTCCGCCGTCGAGTTCTGGGCCGGGAACTCCACCGATCCGGGGGACTACCTGATCGGCGAGAAGATCAACATCAACGGCGACGGCACGCCGCTGCGCTACATGGACAAGCCCTCCAAGGACGGCGCCTCCAAGGACTACTGGTACGCCGGGATCGGCTCCGTCAACGTCCACTTCTCCTCCGGCCCGGCCAACCACTGGTTCTACCTGGCCTCCGAGGGCAGCGGCGCCAAGCTCGTCAACGGCGTGGCGTACGACTCGCCGACCTCCGACGGCAAGGCGGTCAACCCGATCGGGCGCGCCGCCGCCGCGGCGATCTGGTACCGGGCGCTGAGCACCTACATGACCTCCTCCACCGACTACGCCGGTGCTCGCACCGCCACCCTCAAGGCCGCCGCCGACCTGTACGGCGCCGACAGCCTCGCCTACCGCAACACCGCCAACGCGTGGGCGGCCGTCAACGTCGGATCCCGCATCACCACCGGCGTCACCCTGACCGGTCCCGGCGACCAGGTCACCCGGACCGGCACCGAGGTGAACCTCCGGATCGAGGCCACCAGCAGCAACGCGGGGCCGCTCACCTACACCGCCACCGGCCTGCCCGCCGGCCTGACGATCGACGCCTCCAGCGGTGTGATCACCGGCACCCCCACCACCCAGGCCACCGGCACCGTCACGCTCACGGCCACCGACCCCACCGGGGCCCAAGACGTGGTGTCGTTCTCCTGGATCACCTACACCGTGGGGGAGTGCGCCACCACCCAGCAGTTGGCCAACCCCGGCTTCGAGGACGGCCCGGTCGCCTGGACCGCGTCGAACGGCCGGACCGTCGACTCCGGCAACCCCTACACCCTCCCGCGCAGCGGAGCGTGGAAGGCCTGGCTGGGCGGGCACGGCGACACCAGCACCGACACCCTGTCCCAGACCGTCCACATTCCGTACGGCTGCCGGGCGGTGCTGACCTTCTGGGTGCACATCAGCACCGGCGAGGAAACCACGACCGTGCCCTACGACAAGCTGACCGTCCAGGCCGGCGACACGGTGCTCGCCACCTGGTCCAACCTGGACGCGACCACCGGTTACGTCGAGCGGAGCGTCGACCTGTCCTCGTACGCGGGTCAGTACGTCGACGTGCGCTTCGTGGGCCGGGAGGACCTCTCGGCCCGGACGACCTATCTGATCGACGACACCGCGGTCACCCTCGGGAACTGACCCACCCGCAGGACCGCAGGGACACCTCCCCCCAGGACCGCCGCCCACCGGGCGGCGGTCCGCCGGGCGTACCGGAGCGCGGTCGGGCGCCGGCGCGGTCATGGTCGGGCGGTCACGGTTGCGCAACACGGCGGGCGCGGCCGCCGGCTCGCGGCTCCTCCCAGAGACAGCCGACGGAGACCCGGAGCCCGGCAGGGCGCGGGTCCGCCGAGGACCGATCCAGCAAGGACTTCCATGCCCGCTCCCGTCGCCCCCCTCACCGACTCCGAACTCTCCGGCCTGCTGGTGGCCGCGCCCACCCGGCGCGCCGCGGCCGAGGAGCTCATGCGCAGACACGGCGAGGTGGTGCTGGCCTACGCCGGCGTCCTCTGCGGGGACCGGCGGAGCGCCGAGACGCTCACGGTGGCGACCTTCAACCAGGCCCTGGACGTCTTCGACCGCGGGCCCGTCCCCGCCCTGACCTGGATGTCCTGCCTGGTGGACGGGGCCCGTCAACTGGCCGCCCGGTGGGCCGACGACGGACGCCCCGACCACCTGTCGCCCGCCTTCGGACGCTGGCTGCACCACCGACAGCAGGGGTCCGCCAGGGCCGGGCTCGTCGCCGCGCTCCGTACGGCCGAGAGCGGCTGCCCGCTCCTCCGCGCGCTCCACCGGCTGCCCGAACCCGCGGCGACCGAGGTGTGGCACACCTTGCTGCCGGTACCCGGAGCAGGTGCCCCGCCGGCGCACCCGGCCCCGGCCGGCCCGGTACGGCAGGAACTGGCCATGGCCTACCTGCGGGAACGCAACTCCCTCGTGACCGAGCGGCTGTGCCGGCACCTGGCGATCCGGCTGGCCGATGCCGCGAGCGGCGGTCGTGCGGCCGACCCGGAGATGACCGGCCACCTGGACGGGTGCGAGCCCTGCGCCGGGGCACTGGCCGACCTGCGGGCCGTCCACCACTGGGACATCGCCGAACTGCAGGCGCGCGCACTGCTCGGCCGCTGGGATCCGGCTCCGCCGGAGCCGTCCGACGCCGCGGCCGGGGACGCCGCCGACCGTGCGGCGCCCGCAGCGGTCGGAGCGGAGCCGCGCACGCCCGGACACCGTCGGCGCCGCCGGTCGGCACGGCACGCCCGCAGGCGCCGGACGGCGGCCCTCTGGGCGGCCGGACTCGGCACCTTGACGCTGGCCTGCACCATGACGCCGGTGCTGACCACGCCCGACCGGGCGGGGGACCGGCGTGCCGTGCCCACCCGGCCGGAGGAGGAACCGGACGCCGCGCCGGCACCCACCCTCTCCGCCGCCACGGCGGGCGGTCCGGGGAGCAGCCGCCCGGCGACGCCCGGACCCACCCCGTCGGACCGGCCCGGCACAACGTCGCCGACCGGCTCCGCCCGTTCCGCTCCCCTGCACTGGGGCGACAGCGGGGAAGGTGTCCTGACGCTGCAACGACTCCTGTCCGGCGCGGGCTGCTACCACCGGGGCATGCCGTTCGTCCGCGGCCGGTTCGACGAGGCCACCGTGGCCGCCCTGGAGCGTTTCCAGCGGGGAGCGGGCATCGGCGGCGCCGAACGCACCGAGGTGTCCTACGGCTCCGCGACCCGTGAGGTACTGGAAGGGGGCGACCGGGCCGCGGTCTGCCGTTAGGCGCTCCACGGCGGGGTCAGACCTGGACGTCCTCCAGCATCTCGGTGACGAGGGCGGCGATGGGGGAGCGTTCGGAGCGGGTGAGGGTGATGTGGGCGAAGAGTGGGTGGCCCTTCAGCTTCTCGACGACGGCGACGACGCCGTCGTGGCGGCCGACCCGGAGGTTGTCGCGTTGGGCGACGTCGTGGGTGAGGACGACGCGTGAGCCCTGGCCGATCCGGGAGAGGACGGTGAGCAGGACGTTGCGTTCCAGGGACTGTGCCTCGTCGACGATCACGAAGGCGTCGTGCAGGGAACGCCCGCGGATGTGGGTGAGTGGCAGGACCTCCAGCATGCCCCGGGAGATGATCTCCTCGATGACGTCGGGGGTGGTGACGGCGGAGAGGGTGTCGAAGACGGCCTGGGCCCAGGGGCTCATCTTCTCGCTCTCGCTGCCGGGCAGGTAGCCGAGCTCCTGGCCGCCGACGGCGTAGAGCGGGCGGAAGACCATGACCTTGCGGTGCTGCTGGCGCTCCAGGACGGCTTCCAGCCCGGCGCAGAGCGCCAGCGCGGACTTTCCGGTGCCGGCCCGGCCGCCCATGGAGACGATGCCGATGTCCGGGTCGAGCAGGAGGTCCAGTGCGACCCGCTGCTCGGCGCTTCGGCCGCGCAGTCCGAACGCCTCGCGTTCTCCGCGGACCAGCCGGACGCGGCCGTCGCCGGTGACCCGGCCGAGTGCCCGGCCGCGTTCGGAGGTGAGGACGAGTCCGGTGTGTACGGGGAGGTCGCTGACGCCTTCGATGGACACCGCGGTGTCGTGGCCGGCCGAGAACAGCGCGTCGACGTCGTCGGCCGCGACGTGGAGTTCGGACATGCCGGTCCAGCCGGAGGTGACCGCGAGTTCGGCCCGGTACTCCTCGGCGAGCAGGCCCACGGAGGACGCCTTGATCCGCAGCGGGAGGTCCTTGGAGACGACGGTGACGTCGTATCCCTCGGCCTGGAGGTTGCGTGCGACCGCGAGGATGCGGGTGTCGGCCTCGCCGCCGCCGATCCGGTAGCCGGCCGGGAGGATCGAGGGGTCGGAGTGGTTGAGCTCGACCCGGATGGTGCCGCCGAGCTCGCCGACCGGGATCGGCTCGTCGAGACGGCCGAAGCGGATCCGGAAGTCGTCGAGCAGCCGCAGCGCCTGGCGGGCGAAGTAGCCCAGTTCGGGGTGGTGCCGTTTGGCTTCCAGCTCGGTGACCACGACCACCGGGAGAACGACCTCGTGCTCCTCGAAGCGGGTCATGGCGAGAGGGTCCGCCAGGAGCACGCTGGTGTCGAGAACGTACGTGCGCCGGTCGCGCTTGCGTGCATGGAGCCACTGCTCGGGCCGGCTGCCGTGGTCTTCGCTGCTCATCGGGTACCTCCAGGGGGACTGGCCGGAGCGGGAACCGCGGCCCGGGGGACGGGCCGGACGGCGCACGGTCCGCCGGGGCGTGCGACCCTTCGCGGATCGCGACGGACGCCGGATCGGCGGGGTGTTCCGCGACCGCCGACCGTGTCCGGTCCGAAAGCCCGGAGGCATGGGCGAATCATCGGGGGCGAGACCGCCGGAATGCCGACCGGTGCCGTATTCCTTACCGGGGCGACCTCCTTCCGGCGGGGTGGGGAATCGTCGTGGGACGGCTCCTGACCTGCGGTTGTGCGGCTCCGAATGCACGGTGGAAATCCCGGCGGCCGACCGGTCTCCGCCGATCCCGGTCAATCCTCGGGCGGGATCGGGCTACCCGGAATCGGTCCGCACTGCGGTGGGCCGGAAATCCGTCGTCGCTTCGTTGGAAGCACGATAACCAGCGATCCACGCCACGGGAACATGACGTGGATCACGGCGGTGTCACGGTGTGCCGTGCGGACCCGCCCTCCCGCGACCGTAGACGGGCCGGACCGACGGCAGGTGCATCAGCACCTGGGCGGCCGGCGGGAGGAGGACGATCGCCAGGTCGACGACGGGCACAGGTCCGGGGGCGTCGATCGTCAGTACCGCCGTCACGAGGACCAGCAGCAGCGAGAGGGCGGCGAGGACGTCCAGCACCCCCCGCGCACGACGGCCTCCGTGAACGGCGCGGCGGACCGTGACGCCCGACGCGGCCAGCACGCCGATCGCCGGAAGCGGGAGGACGACGTCGCCGGGCTCCAGCCCTGCGGGAATCCGGAGGGAGAACACGTACAGCAGCATCAGGCCCGCGACGAGCAGGAAGAGGGACCAGAGGGCCGATGCGCAGCGCAGGGGAAGGGGCATGTGACCTGTATCCGGTGGAGGTGACGGCGCGGGGAGGGATCCGGGCGGGAGGACGGCGCGCGGGCCGGTACGGGCCCGCGCGCCGAACCCCCGGCCTACCGGAGGCCGGCCCCGGGGGCGCCGCCGGCGGCCGGATCGGTGATGCTCTCGGCTCCGTTCTCCACGTGGCCGGCGAACCGGCGCAGGAAGCCGTCGGCCGTGTCGGCGGTGGCGGTGAGGTCGTACCACCAGCTGCTGTCGGTGATCGTCCAGGAGTTCCGCACGGTCGCGGAGGCGGGCAGGTGGAACGTCCAGGGACCGTCCGTGCGGTAGGCGCCGGCCGTGACCGTGACGGTGCACGGGGCGGTGCCGCTGTTGGTCATGGTGAGCGTGAGACGGCCGTTCGGGACGTCTGCTTGCGCGGTGACTTCCGGGTTGGCGTGCCCGGCGGTGGTGGCGGTGAGCCGGTTGCCGCGAAAGCGTCGGTGCAGGCCGTTCGGACCGTAGAGGGAGAGGTCGTAGGAGCCGGCCGGCGTGCCCTGGACGAAGTGGTCGGTCAGGCTCTTGCCCGCCTCCACCGTGTGTCGCCAGGGCCCGTCCTTCCGGAAGGCGTTGGCGTAGAGGTGGACGCACTGCCCGGCGGTGCCGCTGTTCACCATGTCGATCCGGAAGGCCTCCGGGGTGACTCGCCCCGAGGCCTCGAAGGCGTACGGCAGGGCCCGGGCCTTGCGGTGCCCGGCCTCCTGCACCGGGAGGGTCTGCACGCGGGGCACCCTCGGCGCGGGGAGGTCGCGGCACTGTGCGGCGGATTGCCCGGGGTAGCCGCCGGTGTTCGGGAGGTCCGGCCAACCACTCTGCGGGGAGGTGAAGTCGAAGGCGGACCGCAGGTCCCCGGTGACCGCCCGGCGCCAGGGGCTGATGTTCGGCTCGGCCACACCGAACACCTCGGAGCAGAAGCGGATGACGGAGGTGTGGTCGAAGACCTCGGAACAGACGTACCCCCCGCGGGTCCACGGGGAGACGACGATCAGCGGCACGCGGAAGCCCAGCCCGATCGGCTTCCCGCCGCTGATCTCCCCGGCGGTGGTGACCGTGGACAGCCCGTCGGCCTCGGAGGTCGGCGGCATGGGCGGTGGCACGTGGTCGAAGAAGCCGCCGTTCTCGTCGTAGTTGAGGATGAACACGGTCTTGTCCTGGACGGCCGGGTTGGCGGCGAGTGCGGCGAGTAACCGCGCCGTGAGGTTCTCGCCGTCGGCGGGGCGGTGGTTCGCGTGCTCGGACAGGTGTTCCGGCGCGACGATCCAGCTGACCTGAGGCAGCGTGTCCCGGGCGACGTCCTCGCCGAAGGCCGAGACGAGGTCGGCGACGGTGGCGATCCCCTTGTCGTGGAGGGCCTGGCCGGGGCCGGACTGCTTGAAGGTCGCGAACCAGGCGAGCGCGTTGTCGTCGAAGTTGTCGGTCTGCTGGTAGACCTTCCAGCTGACGCCGGCCGACTCCAGGCGTTCGGCATAGGTGGTCCAGCCGAACCCCGGCTCCGGACACGTGTTGTCCATGACCGCGGCCTCACCCACCGAGAGGCCGTTGCTGCCGGTGAAGGCGTGCAGCCGGTTGGGGTTGGTCTGGGTCAGGGTGGACTGGAAGTAGTGGTCGCAGATGGTGAACTCGTCGGCGAGCCGGTAGTAGAAGTCCAGGTCCGGGCGGGTGAAGTAGCCCATCCCGACACCCGGGTCCCTGGCCGTGTTCCAGCGGTCGTACCGGCCGCCGTTCCAGACGGCGAGGTCGACAGGCCAGTTCATGGCGGGTGCCTCCGCGCACGTGGCGGAGGTGGTCGTGGTGTCCATCCGGAAGGGCAGGATGGAGCCGGTGCCACCGGACGCGGGCTGGTGCCACACCGGCTCGCCGTTCGGGAGCTTCACCGCGTTGCGGTCGCCGAAGCCGCGGACTCCGCTGAGGGAACCGAAGTAGTGGTCGAAGGCCCGGTTCTCCTGCATGAAGATCACCACGTGCTTGACGTCGGCGATCGTGCCGGTGCCCGACGGTGCCGGGGCGGCCGTCGCCCTGCGCAGCGCGGCCGGCAGCGCGGCCGCGCCGGCCACGGCGGCCGCGCTGCCGAGGAGGGCGCGCCGACTGACACCGGGTCTGGATTGGTCGTTCATGAGGGGGGAGTTCCTTTACGGCTGAAAGGGATGTGGGGGAGCCGGAGCAAGGTGACTTCGGGGTGGGTCACTTCGCCGGGATCGAGGTGAACGGTCTCAGCACCGTCGAGGCGAAGGCGGCACGGTGACTGCCGGTGCGTTCGCGGGAACGGGTCGGGGCTGCGCCATGGGATTCCTCTGGGGGTGAGGCGGCTGCGATCCGGGCGGGATCGCGAACCTGTTGCGAGACTCGCCGCGCGTTTCCCCCGGCTCCGTCCGTCCGACGGGCACGGGGGAGGGATCAAACGGGGGGTGACAAAATTAAACGCGTTCAAACAGGCGAGGGCTCTCATGACATCGGAAGACCGGGGGAGGTGTCAAGCGTCCGCCAGGGGCTCCGGGTGGGGGGCCGCGGGCGAGGCCGACCGGCCGTCGAGACCAAATAGCTTGTGGGGCCCAGGCCTTGACGCGGGCCGACTCGTCCTCGAAACTCGGCTGCAACCCGATGTTCACGCTAACATCCCACCGGGCGTGACCATGTGCAGCATTGGGCCCGGACCACGGCGCCGAGCCGCCCGTGTGCACCGCAGGCGCTCTGCGCCTCCCCCTTTGCTCCTTCCTCCCCCACCCGGCCAATGGAGCCCCACCATGAGCCTGCCCGATCCCCCTCTGCGCCGCCGACACTTCCTCGCCGGGGCCGCCGCCACCGCGGGCGCCGTCGTCCTGCCCGGCGGGTTCCGGCCGCCCCGGGCCGCGGCCGCCGTGCCGCCCCGGGTCACCCTCCCGGAGCGCGGGATCCACGACACCACGCCCGCCGCGGACTGGACCGACGGCTTCCTCACCGGCAACGGCGAGTACGGCGCGCTGCTCCACGGGACCCCCGCCCTGGAGAAGGTCGTGGTCAACCACCACCGCTTCGTCCTGCCCAACGGCACCCGCGCGGTCCAGCCCCCCGACCTCGCCGGACGGCTCCCCGAGGTGCAGGACAAGGCACTGGCCGGCGACTACGCCGGCGCGGCCGGCGCCTTCGCCGGAGACTGGGCCCTGCGCTGGACCCAGACCTACCACCCCGGCTACGAACTCCACCTGAGCACGCCGGAGATGAGCGGCGCCGCCGACTACGCACGGCTGACCGACTTCCGCACCGGTGAGGTCACCCACGCCTGGGCCGACGCGGCCGGCACCTGGAGGCGCCGTGCCTTCGTCTCCCGCGCGGACCGGGTCGTCGTCCACGAGCTGCTGCCCGCGACCGGCCGCACCGTCGCCACCGTGCTCGGCGTCCACACCGCCCTCGAAGGGACGCCGAGCAGCGTCACCTTCCGCACCACGGCGACGGCCGTCGGACGGGACGGCTACCTCGACGTCCGCGGCACCTATCCTGCCGGACAGGGAGCGTTCGGCTACCAGGGCGTCACCCGCGTCGTCGTCACCGGCGCCCGCGCGTCGGTCACCGTCCACGGCTCCACCCTGGTCGTCGCCGGGGCCGCCAAGGTCCTGCTCCTCACCAAGCTCGACCGGTACGAGACGCCGGACGCCTGGGACGCCCAGCCGCTGCAGAAGGCGCTCGCCGCGCTGACGGCCGACTACGGCACCCTGCTCGGCCGGCACCGGCCGCTGCACCGGGCGATGTTCGACGGTTCGAGTCTCGACCTCGGCGTCCCGGCCGCCGACCGCCGGCTGTCCACCGGCGAACTGATCGCCCGCCAGAACGCCAACCGGTCGAGCCTCGACCTGGCACTCCTGGAGCGGATGTACGACTCCGGGCGCTACCTGTTCGTCAGCTCCAGCGGAATCCTCCCGCCGCGGCTCACCGGCATCTGGTCCGGCAGCTGGACGGGCGCCTGGGCCGACGACATCACCACGGACGCCAACGTCAACCTCCAGGTCGCCGGCGGCAACATCCTCAGCCACGGCGACGCGATGCAGGGCTACTTCACCCTCGTCCTCGGCCAGCTCGCCGACTGGCGCGACAACGCCGCCAGGATCTACGGCGCCCGCGGCTTCCTCGCCCCCAGCCGCACCGACGGCGAGCACGGCCACATGCTCCACTTCAACGGCGGCGACTTCCCCGGCCAGTGCTGGACCGGCGGCGCCGACTGGCTGCTCCACCCCCTGCTGGAGCACTACCAGGTCACCGGCGACGCCGCGTTCCTCCGCGACAAGCTGGGCCCGGCCCTCATGGAACTCGCCCTGTTCTACGAGGACTTCCTGACCCGCACCGACGCCGGAGGGAAGAAGGTCTTCGTCCCGTCCTACTCGATGGAGAACGCGCCCGCCAGTACCGGGCAGATGCTGGCGGTCAACGCCACCGGCGACATCGCGGCCGGACGGCACGCCCTCCGGGCGGCGGTCGACGCCGCGAACGCCCTCGGCGTCGAACAGGGGCCGGGCCGGGGCGTCGCCCGCTGGACCGCCCTGCTGGCCCAACTGCCCGACTACACGGTCAACGGCGACGGCGCGCTCGCGGAATGGTCCTGGCCCGGCCTGACCGACCGCTACAACCACCGGCACGTCCACCACCTGTACGGGGCGTGGCCCCTGCACGAGATCAACCCCGAGGAGCGCCCCGACCTGGTCCGCGCCGCCGGCCGGGCCCTGGACCTGCGCGGCGACGAGAACCTCTCCGCGCACGGCAGCCTCCACCGCGCGCTGGCCCGCGCCCGGCTCAAGGACGGTGCCGGCGTCCACGAGAACCTCCGGAAGATCCTCGGCAACGACATGGTCTTCCGCTCCCTGATGACCTCCCACAACCCCGGACTCACCACGTACAACGCCGACGCCGCCAACGCCCTGCCGGCCGTCCTCGCCGAAGCCCTGCTCCACACCCGCCCGGGCGTCCTGGAGCTCCTGCCCGCCCTGCCCGCCCAACTCGCCAGGGGCACCGTCAAGGGCGTCCGCGGCCGCAACCGGGTCCTCGTCGAGAGCCTCGTCTGGGACACCGCGGCCCGCACCGCCACGGTCACCGTGACCTCGGACCTCACCCAGGAGATCACCCTGATCTGCCGCCGGGGCATCACCTCGATCACCACCCGGGCCCCGGTCGCCGCCTCCCCGCTCGGCGCCCACGCCAGGAGGGTCACCCTGACCGCCGGCACCCGCACCAAGATCAACCTCGGCCTGCTCGCAGGCACCTACCGCCTGGTCAACCGGGCCGGCGGGAAGGTCCTCGACGTCCGCGACCACTCCACCGCCGACGGCGGAGGCGTCGTCCAGTGGCCCTGGAACGGCGGGGCCAACCAGCGGTGGGACCTCGAACCCGAGGCGGACGGCTCCTTCCGCCTGGTCAACCTCCACAGCGGCAAGGTCCTGGACAACCCCGGCACCTCCACCGTCCCCGGCCAGGCCCTGGACCAGTGGGCCAACACCCGCAGCCCCAACCAGTGGTGGCGGATCGTCCCCGCCACGACCGTCGGCCACGTCCACCTGGTCAACGTCTCCAGCGGCCTCTGCGCCGACGTGGAGGCCGGCTCCACCGCCGACGGCGCCCGGATCGTCCAGCAGCCCGTCCGCGGCACGGCCGGCCAGGACTGGAAGCTGGAGACCGCCTGACCCGGCCCGGCCCGACCCGCCCGGACCTGACTCGCCCGGACCCGGCCACGGCCGGGTCCGGGCGGGTCAGGCGCCGCTGCGGGGCACCCGGTGCACACCCGCGCGGAACTTGGGGAGCCGGACCGTCACCTTCGTCCCCGCCCCCACGGCCGTCTCGACGACCAGCCCGTGGTCGTCGCCGTAGACCCTCCGCAGCCGTTCGTCGACGTTGCACAGACCGATGCCCGACGCCCCGCCCGCCTCCCCGGCCAGGACACGCCGCAGCTCCGCAGGGTCCATACCGACCCCGTCGTCCTCGACCGTCACCACCGCCTCGGCGCCGGCGTCCTGGGCGGAGATGGAGATCCGGCACTCGCCCCCCGAGTTCTCCAGACCGTGCTTGACGGCGTTCTCCACCAGCGGCTGGAGGCAGAGGAAGGGCATGGTGACGGGAAGCACCTCGGGAGCCACCTGGAGGGTCACCTTCAACCGGTCGCCGAACCGGGCGCCCGCCAGCGCCAGATACTGCTCGATGCAGCGCAACTCGTCGGCGAGGTGCGTGAAGTCGCCCTGACGGCGGAACGAGTACCGGGTGAAGTCCGCGAACTCCAGAAGGAGTTCACGGGCCCGCTCGGGGTCGGTCCGGACGAAGGACGCGATCGCCGCCAGCGAGTTGAAGATGAAGTGCGGGGAGATCTGCGCCCGCAGCGCACGGATCTCCGCCTCGATGATCCGCGTCCGCGAGCGGTCCAGCTCGGCCAGCTCCAGTTGCACGGACACCCAGCGGGCGACCTCCGTCGCGGCTCGCACCAGCACCGCGGACTCGCGCGACCCGTAGGCCACGAGCGCGCCGAGGACGCCCTCCTCCCCGGTCAGTGGGGCGATGACGGCCCAGCGGAGCGGGCAGGCGGGATCGTCGCAGCCGGTGTGGATGCTCTGGCTGCGCCCCGACGCGAGGACCTCCGTGATCCGCCCCATCACCCGCTGCGGATGGTGGTCGGCGCCCCGGCCGTCCCAGGCCAGGACGGCTTCCCGGTCGGTGAGGCACAGGGCCTCGGTGCCGAGCAGGGAACGCAGCTGGCGGGCGGCCCTGCGGGCGGTGTCCCCGGTGAGCCCGGCCCGCAGCGGAGGGGCGGCCAGGGACGCCGTGTGCAGGGTCTGGAACGTCGCCCGCTCGACCGGGGTCCCGAGATCGAGGTCCCGTGCCGGCCCGCGCCGTACGCTCGCCCGGCCGAGCAGGAAGCCGACGGCGAGCAGCACGGCCACGGCGGTGCACAGGGTGGTGACGGTCGCCGCGGTCACGGCCGCCCCGCGGGATCCGGCTGCCGGGCGGCGCCGCCACCGGCGCCCGGGCCGGGGACCGGCCCCGGCCGGGGGAGGCCGACCATGTCCTCGGGCAGGTGGAGCCGCGCCAGGACGGCGGCGGCCCCGGCCGGTACGTGCCGCGGTGTCGCGAGCGACACCAGCACCATGGTGAGGAAGCCGAGCGGCACCGACCAGACGGCCGGCCAGGCCAGCAGGACGTCGCCCCAGCCCCCGGGGGCGATCCCGGACCGGGACACCAGGACGGCCACCAGGGCCGAGCCGCCTCCGGCGAGGAGGCCGGCCGCGGCGCCCGGCGGCGTCAGCCGGCGCCACCAGATCCCGAGAACGAGCAACGGACAGAAGGAGGACGCCGCCACGGCGAAGGGAAGGGCGACCGCGTCCGCGGCCGGCACGTGGGAGGCCGTGACGCTCACCGCACAGGGCACGGCCATGGCGATGACGGCGGCCAGCCGGAAGGACCGGACCCCCGCCGAGGGCAGGACGTCCTGGGACAGCACTCCGGCGACGGACGTGGTCAGCCCGGACGCGGTGGACAGGAAGGCCGCGAAGGCGCCGCCGGCCAGCAGCGCACCCAGCAGGTCCCCCGTCACGCCGCCGATCACGCGCTCCGGCAGGACGAGCACCGCGGCGTCGGCCGCGCCCGTGAGGGCGAGCTCGGGCGCGTAGACGCGGCTCAGCGCGCCGTACACCGGCGGCAGCAGGTAGAAGGCGGCGACCAGCGCGAGGACCACCAGCGTGGTACGCCTCGCCGCCCGCCCGTCGGGGCTGGTGTAGAAGCGGACGGCGACGTGCGGCAGCCCCATCGTGCCGAGGAAGGTCGCCATGATCAGCCCGTACGTCGCGTACAGCCGGTGGCCCTGGCCGCCGTCCTCCGCGAACGGCGAGGACCGGACCGGCTCGGGCCCGGTGGAGACCCGTCGGGGGACCTCCGTGCCGGGGGCGAAGGACAGCTCCGTCCCGGCGACGATGCGGTGGGTGCCCCTGTCCAGGGTGAGCTGCTCCCCGCCGTGGCGGGCACCGTCGACGGAGCCGGTGACCCCCACGGTCAGCGGCTCGTCCAGGTCGACCCGGACGGTGTCGCCGATCCGCACCACGGTGTGCTGCCGGAGGACGGCGGTCGCGTCGAACCCGGCCCGCGGCGTGTCGTCGCCGAACCAGGCGGCGAGCAGGAACAACGCGGGGACCAGCAGTGCGGTGAGCTTCAGCCAGTACTGGAAGGCCTGGACGAAGGTGATGCTGCGCATCCCGCCGGCGGCGACGACTCCGGTGACGACCAGGGCGACGACGACGCCCCCGAGCCATCCGGGGGCGCCGGTCAGGATCTCCAGGGTGAGGCCGGCGCCCTGCAGCTGCGGCAGCAGGTAGAGCCAGCCGATGCCGACGACGAACAGGGCGGCCAGCCGGCGCACGGCGGGCGATTCGAGCCGGGCCTCGGCGAAGTCCGGGAGGGTGTACGCGCCGGAGCGGCGCAGCGGGGCGGCGACCAGGGTCAGCAGGACCAGGAAGCCGGCCGTGTAGCCGACCGGGTACCAGAGCATGTCCGGGCCCTGGAGGAAGAGCAGTCCGGCGATGCCGAGGAAGGAGGCGGCGGAGAGGTACTCGCCGCTGATGGCGGCGGCGTTCAGTCCGGGGCCGACGGTCCGGGAGGCGACGTAGAAGTCGGAGGTGGTGCGGGAGACGCGCAGGCCCAGCGCGCCGATCAGGACGGTGGCGACGACGACGAGCGCGACGGCCGTCACCGCGTAGGTCTGGTTCACCGGTCCGATCCCGTCGCCGTGCTCAGCGGCCCTCGACGAGCCCGGTGAAGTCGCGCTCGTTGCGTTCGGCGCGGCGCACGTAGCGGCGGGCGACGAGCCAGATCACCGGGTGGACGGCCACGCCGAGCACGGCCCAGAGGACCGGACCGCGGGCCGGGACGGAGCCGGCGGTGGGGGAGGCGAACAGCAGCGGGAGGGTGCCGACCAGCAGGAGGAGCAGGCCCAGCGCGGACAGCCCCGCACGCAGCTGACTCCGCATCAGGGAGCGCACGTACACGTCCCCGAGGGGTGTCCGTTCGGCGATCTCGCTGCGCGCCGGGCGGTCACCGGGCGGACGGCCGGCGCGTCTGGGTATGCCGGTGACCACCTCGCGGCGGGGTCGGTGCTCTGCTGGCATCGCATCGGCTCCGGCATCGTCCGGCGGGACCGTCCGGACGGGCGTCCGGGGTCCTCGAAGAGTACAGAGCGGTGGCGGAGGAAGGTAGGTCATGTGCGGATGAGGCCGACGCCGGGCGGGGTGCTGCGGCGCGTGACGGCGGAGGTGTGGAACGGGCCCCGGGCGGTGCGGCGGTGCGGTGCGGCGTCCGGGTGTCAGCCGTGGGCGCGACGGATCAGCAGGTCGCGGAGGTGGCGCCCGTGGCGGCGGCTGACCGCGAGGACGGTGGTCCCGATGCGCACGGTGGTCGCCCCGGAGTCGAGCCGGAGCTCGTCGATGCGACCGAGGGCGACGAGGTGGCTGCGGTGGATGCGGACGAAGCCGTGCGGGGCCCAGCGCTCCTCCAGGACGGCCAGCGGGATCCGGACGAGGTGGTCGCCGTCGGCCGTGTGCAGCCGTGCGTAGTCGCCGTGGGCCTCGACGTAGGCGATGTCGGCGAGCGGCACGAGCCGGGAGACACCCGCGCGGTCCACCTGGATGTACTCGGCCGGGCCCCCGGGCGGAGCGTTCCCCGCCGTGACGGAGGGCGCCTCCGGCGGGACGTCGGCCGGGACGGGGGCGCCCTCGCGCGCGGCTTCGGCCAGTTCGCCCGCCCGCCGGACCGCCTCGGCCAGCCGCTCCCGTCGTACCGGCTTGAGCACGTAGTCGACGGCCTTCAGGTCGAAGGCCGCGACGGCGAAGTTCTCGTGGGCGGTGACGAAGACGATCAGCGGAGGCCGGGCGAACCCGGCGATGAGTTTGGCCATGTCGAGCCCCGTCAGGCCCGGCATGTGGATGTCGAGGAAGACGACGTCGACGGCTTCCGGACCGTCGGGTCCCGCGTCGAGTGCCCGGCTGAGGCGGAGCAGCGCTTCGGTGGCGCCGCCGGCGCCCTCGGCGCTCCGGACCCGTGGGTCGGCGCGCAGGAGGTACAGCAGTTCCTCGAGCGCCGGCGCCTCGTCGTCGACGGCCAGTACGCGCAGCATGCTGCGGAGTGTAGACCGCATCGGGCGGCGTTCGTCCTCGGCTTGGCGATCGGGCCGAGGGTCCGGCCGACCTGCGCCCGCAGCTCCTCGACCCTCCGCGGGTGGCGGGCCTCGTCCGGTCCCGCGCAGTCCTGGCCGGAGTGCGCGGGACCGGAGGAAGCTTCCACCTCCGGGGAACCGACTCGTTCGGGTCGGGGAGTTCGGTCGGGTCAGTGGGCGCCGAGTCCGGTGAGGGAGCGGACTTCCAGTTCGGCGTACTTCGCGGGGTCGGCCTTCTCCTTGGAGAGGAGGGTGCCGATCACGCCGGCGAGGAAGCCGATGGGGATGGAGACCAGGCCGGGGTTCTCGAGCGGGAACCAGTGGAAGTCGCTGTCGGGGAGCAGTGAGGTCGGCTTGCCGGAGACGACGGTGGAGAAGGCGACCAGCAGCACGGAGCTGATGAGTCCGGCGTAGACGGAGCTGACGGCGCCGGCGGTGTTGAAGCGCTTCCAGAAGAGTGAGTAGAGCAGGGTGGGCAGGTTGGCGGAGGCGGCGACGGCGAAGGCCAGTGCGACGAGGGCGGCGGTGTTGAGCTTGTCGGCGAAGAGCGACAGGACGATGGCGACGGCGCCGATGGCGACGGCGGCGAGTTTGGCGGAGCGGACCTCCTCCTTCTCGCTCGCCCTGCCGCGGCGGATGACGTTGGCGTAGAGGTCGTGGGCGAAGGAGGCGGAGGAGGCGAGGGTGAGTCCGGCGACCACGGCGAGGATGGTGGCGAAGGCGACTGCGGAGATCACCGCGAGGAGGATCGCGCCGCCGGTGGTGCCGGGGCCTCCGCCCAGGTGTTCGGCGAGCAGGGGTGCGGCGGTGTTGCCGGCGGCGTTGGAGGCCTTGATGGTCTTCGGACCGAGCAGGGCGGCGGCGCCGAAGCCGAGGGCGAGGGTCATCAGGTAGAAGCCGCCGATGATGCCGATCGCCCAGAGCACGGACTTGCGGGCGACCTTGGCGGTGGGGACGGTGTAGAAGCGGACCAGGATGTGCGGCAGGCCGGCGGTGCCGAGCACCAGGGCGATGCCGAGGCTGAGGAAGTCGAGCTTGCTGGTGCCGGTGGCGCCGTACTTCAGTCCCGGTTCGAGGAACGCGGAGCCCTTGCCGCCGGCGTCGGCGGCGGCGCCGAGCATGGTGGAGATGTTGAAGCCGTACTTGGCGAGGACCAGGACGGTCATCAGGCCGGCGCCGGCGATGAGCAGGACGGCTTTGACGATCTGGACCCAGGTGGTGCCCTTCATGCCGCCGATCACCACGTAGACGACCATCAGGGCGCCGACGGCGACGATGGTCCAGCGCTTGGCGCCGTCGCCGCTGACGCCGAGGAGCAGGGCGACGAGGGAGCCCGCGCCGACCATCTGGGCGAGCAGGTAGAAGATCGACACGACGATGGTGGAGATGCCGGCGGCGGTGCGGACGGGGCGCTGGCGCATCCGGAAGGCCAGGACGTCGGCCATGGTGAAGCGTCCCGAGTTGCGCAGGGGTTCGGCGATCAGCAGGAGCGCGACCAGCCAGGCGACGAGGAAGCCGACGGAGTAGAGGAAGCCGTCGTAGCCGTAGAGGGCGATGGCGCCGGCGATGCCGAGGAAGGACGCGGCGGACATGTAGTCGCCGGAGATGGCCAGGCCGTTCTGGAAGCCGGTGAAGCCGCGCCCGCCCGCGTAGTAGTCGGCGGCGTCCTTGGTCTGCCGGCCGGCCCAGAGGGTGATGCCGAGGGTGGCCAGGACGAACAGGCCGAACAGGGTCATGGTGAGGGTGCGGTGCTCGGTGGAGGCGCCGGCGGCGAGCAGGGTGGTGGTCATGAGTCGGCCCTCCCGGGGGCGGCGGGTGCCTCGGCCGTCCGGCCTTCGCGGATGGCGGCGGCGGGCGGGTCGAGGTGGCGGTCGGCGTAACGGGCGTACCACGCCGCGATGGTGAAGGTGCTGGCGAACTGGAGCAGGCCGAGGACGAGGGCGACGTTGACGTGGCCGAACAGCTTGGCGCCCATGAGGCCGGGGGCGTAACTGGAGAGCAGGACGTAGAGCAGGTACCAGAGGATGAAGCCCGCGGTCACCGGGAAGGCGAAACCGCGGAAGGACCTGCGGAGCCGGCGGAACTCCTCGCTCTGTTCGAGGTGTTCGGGGCGGTCGGGGACCGTCGGCCGGGTGGTGGGTGGAGTGTCCACGCGTGCCTCCTGGGTGAGCGGGTGCGGTGGAGGAGCGGGGCCGGGTGGGGCTGTCGCACGGGTGCGCGTCAGGGTCCCGGGCCCTGCTCGCCGGGTGGTGCGGGGCCGTCGTCGGGGCCCCTCCCACCAGCGGGTTCGTTCCTGCGGCGTATCCCAGCGCCTGCGGGCGCGCGCCGGTAGGCATCGCACCGGAGTGTGCGGCGAGCGGTCGCGTTCTGCGGTGAGCGGTGCGACGAACGGTCGAACGGGCCCAGGTTCGGGGAGCGCCGGGCGGCGTGTGAACGGAGGAGGTCACAAGGAGGTCCCCGCCCGGGTCCGCAGTCCTGCTGACGTCTCCTCACCGTCGGCGGCAGCGGTTCCACCGGATCCCCCCATCCCTTCTCGTGCCCCGGGCAACAGCCCGACCACCCTCACGCAGGACACGCGGCAAGGAGCATCCACCCATGTTCAGAAGAACCGCCCGCGCCCACCGGCCTCACCGGGGGCAGCCTCGACGCGATCAAGGCCGACCCCGCGGTCAGGACGGTCCATATCGCGGGCAGCGTGCCGAAGCCGGGCAAGCTGACCGTCCCCGTGGGCGCCGACGGCCGGTTCGTCCGGGTCCAGCTCGCCGGCACCGGCTGACGCCGGGCGGGACGCCGCCGCGTCGCCCCGCTCCGCGGACGTACCCCTCGGCGTCCGCGGAGCACCCGTCGGAGCGGGCCGCCCTGCCCGCTCCGGCACCCCTCCGGCGCGGAGATTCTCCATAACGGTTCGGCAACGGCGCGGGACGGAAGGCGCCGCTCACGACTCCTCTTCGGAAGGCCGGGACACGGCCGTCCGGGGAGGAGCCGCTCGTTCGGGAGCGGCCCGCAGCTCGGGACGGGGCCGTGTGCCGGCGCCCGACGTCGATCGAACAGGGCGGCGCCACCTCCGCGGTGCGAGGTCACCGCACGGGGGGCCGCCGGAGAGGAGCCGCATGCCACCCACGTTCCGGGCATGGACCGATGCCCGGCTCAAGGCGTTGCTGCCCCGGCGAGCCGGGGGAGGAGCGCCGTGGACGAACTGACGCGACGCTACGGTGACGTGATCCTGGCCTGTGTGCGCGGACTGGGCGCCACCGCGGAGGACGCGCGGGAGCTGTCGGCCGAGGCCCTGGCCAGGACCGTCGACGCCTGCGACCGGGGCGGCGCGGTACCGGGCCCGAGCTGGTTCGTCCCACTCCTCGCCGAAGCCCGCCACCTCGCCGCAGGACGGGCAGTGGCCGGCCGGCGGGACACCGTGGCGCCCGGCTTCCTGCACTGGCTGGACGAACGGGCCGCCGTGCACGGCGGCCACCGGGCCGCCCTGTCCGCCGCCGAGGGGGAGAGCCTGCTGCTGCGGTCGTTCGCGGTGCTCCCCGAACCGCAGGCGGCGCAGCTGTGGCGGGGCCTCGCCGCCCCGCCCGGGTCTCAGGCCCCGCCTGTTGCCGCCCGGCAGGCGCTCGCCGACGCGTGCGTGCGGGTGCACGTCGCGACCGTGGCGGAGCGGGGCTGTCGCCACCTGGCCGTGGTGTTGGCCGAGACGGCTGCCGAGGACGGGCCGGCGCCCGCCGAGGTGGCCCGCCACCTCGCCCGCTGTTCCCGGTGCGGCACGGTCCTGGCGGACCTGGCGGCCGTGCACCGCTGGGACGCCGACCACCTGCGGAGGGGGCTGCTGATCCGGTTCGACCCGCCGGTCGTCGGGGCCGTCACCGCACCACCCGGGCCGGGGACATCCGCCGTGCCGCTCGGCACCGGGGCGGCGGGCCCGGCAGGTGGCCTGCCCGCGCCCGTACGGCGCTGGGGCGTGGGAGCGGTTGCCGGCGCGGGGCTGGCGGTGGTGGTCCTCGCCCTGCCACTGGCGTCACCGGGGGACAACCCGGTCCCGGATCCGCCCGCCGTGGGCACACCCACGGCCTCAGCTCCGCCGTCCCCGCTTCCGGCCACACCGTCTCCGACGCCGACGGCAGGACGGCCGCTCCAGCCCTCGTCGCCGACGCCCTCCGTCACCGACCACGGACCGGGACCGGCCGCGACTCCGTCGCGTACACCGGCCGCCGCGCTCCCTCCCTCCGTGTCGCCCGTGACGTCCCCCGCCGCGACTCCCGCGCCCACGCCAACGCCCACGCCCGCCGCCCGTGCGTTGCACCGCGGAGACGTGGGGCCGGACGTGGCGAGGATGCAGGACCTGCTCATCAGGGCGAACTGCGTGCCCGAGGACGTGCCCTTCGTCGACGGAGGCTTCGACGACGCGACCGAGCGGTTCCTCAGGAACTTCCACCGTGCGGCGGGCATAGCCGGGAGGGAACGTGACCGTACCGAGTACGGACCGCGGAGCCGCCAGGCCCTCGAAGGAGCTGGGGACCGTGCGGTCTGTCCGAGCGCGTAGGCCGGGGCCGTGCCGGGTGCTACGGGCGGTCCGGGGCGGTGGGCGGACGCCCGGTGCTGGCCCGGATCACCAGTTCGGTGGGGAGCCAGGGCCGCTGCTGCCGGGCCGTCGTCGTACCGCTGCGGAGCTGCTCGACCAGGACGCTGATGCACCGCCGCCCGATGTCGCCGAAGTTCACCCGGACGGTGGACAGCGGGGGGATGGTGTAGGCGGCCTCGGGGATGTCGTCGAAGCCGATCACGCTCACCTGCTCGGGTACCCGGCGGCCGGCCTCGTACAGGGCGCGCAGCAGGCCGACCGCCATCTGGTCGTTCGCCGCGTGCACCGCGGTGACCTCCGGGTCGGCGGCCAGCACGCGGCCCAGTTCGTAGCCGGACGCCGCGCTCCAGTCGCCGACCAGGGGGGCGGGGATCGGAGCGCCCGCCGTGGTCAGGGCGGCCAGCCATCCTTCGCGGCGCTGTTCGGCGGCGATCCAGCCGCTCGGACCGGCGAGGTGGTGGACGGTCCGGTGCCCGAGGTGCAGGAGCTGCTCGGTCGCGCGCCGTGACCCCTCGACCTGGTCCGCCGCGATGACGGGGACGAGCGGATCGAGCGAGTCGTCGACGGCGACGACCGGCACCTTGCGGGGGAGGTCGAGCAGGGCCTTCGCGATGTCGCGGTGCGGGGCGATGGTGATCAGCCCGTCGACCGAGCGTTCCAGGAGTCGGGTCGCGGCGTCCCGCACCGGCATGTGCCCCAGTGAGCGCATCGGTGCGACGCTCACCGTGTATCCGACCTCCTGCGCGGCGAAGGCGATGCCCTGGACCACGTTCGCGGGGCCGAAGTCGGCCACGTCGTAGGCGATCACACCGATGTTGCGGGTCTGGCCGGTGGTGAGCGTCCGGGCGGCCTGGTTCGGGAGGTAGCCCAGCTCCGCCACGGCGGCGAGCACGCGGTTCCGGGTCTCCGGGCGTACCGCCGGGCTGTCGTTGAGCACGCGCGAGACCGTCTGTTTCGACACGCCCGCTACCCGGGCGACATCGCGCATGACGGCGCCGCCGCCTGGCTGATCGATGTCGGCCGGTCCGCTCTGCCCCATGCTGTTTTCTCCTCGTCCACGCCTGCCGGAGCGACCCTGCCGACATGAACCAGGATGTTACCGGTACCACTCGGCGCGTCAAGCCCGCCTCGGTAGACCGTGGATCGACCCGGGGCCGGCCGTCGTCCGGCGGGTCCGTCGGTCGGTTGCCCGGAGCTGCCCCGATCGGTCGGGGAGGGAAGCCGTTCAGGTCTGCACCGCTCTCCGAACGGCTGTGTTCGGTTCCGGAGGTGTTTCCGCGGTGTGACTTCCACATGTTCTGCCCAAAGCGTTGACAGTGAAAATGTTCCCGGTAACACTCAGCCCACCACCGCATTCGGCCGCCGGTTCCACCCCCGCCGCGGCCCGGTCTTCCCCCCTTGCGCATCCTCCCGGCACGACCGTGGCGCGGCCCCGTTCACCGGGGCTGCCGCCGCGTGACGTGGGCCGGGCAGTCCAGAGAGGAACAGCTCCATGTTCACCAACCGTCCGCATCCGAAGAACCCTCGTCCCCGTGCGCTCGCCGTGGCGCTGAGCGCCGTGACGGCGGTCTCGGCCCTTGCCGCGTGCACCGGTGCCGGCAGCAGCGGCGGTGCCGGGAATGCCGATGCCACCCTCACCGTCTGGACGGACGACACGCGTCAGCCGGCCGTGGAGGCCTACGTCAAGGCCCACCCGCAGGCGCGGGTCAAGGTGGTGCTCACCAGCTACAAGCCCGGTGAGGTCGCGCAGAAGATCGCCCTCGCCGACCGGGCCGGGAAGGGGTGGCCGGACGTCGTGTTCCTGGGCTCCCCGTCGGACGTCTCGGCGCTGGCGGCCGCCCCGCTGCGCTTCGCCCAGCCGCTCGACGAACTGGTGCCGGAGCAGACCCGTAAGCAGTTCGCCAAGGGGACGCTGGAGGGCTGCACCTACGAAGGGAAGGTGTTCTGCCTCGCCAACGACACCGCGCCGGTGGTGCTCTGGACCAACGAGACGTTGATGAAGCAGTTCGGCTACAGCGTGCCGAAGACCTGGGCCGAGTACCAGGAACTCGGGGTCAAGCTCGGCAAGGAGCACCCGGGATACGTGATCGGCGGGATCAACGACGTCTCGGGCTACGGCGCGTTCTTCGGGGGATCGGGGTGTCCCGACCGGGAGACCACCGGCCCCGCCGACATCAGGATCGACCTCACGGACCGGCGGTGCACCCGGGTCGCGGAACTCCTCCAGCCCCTGGTCGAGAACGGGACCGTCACCGCCACCAGCCCCTGGGACCCGACGTTCACCGAGGAGGTCGGCAAGAAGAACGCGATCCTCATGTACCCGGCGGCCGGCTGGTTCGGCGAGTACGGCTTCAAGGGCTCGTACAAGATTCCCGACGGCCAGCTGGCCGCGCACCCCGTGCCGACCTGGGCGGGTGACAGCGTGGCCACCACGGGCGCCATGGGCGGCGGACTCTGGGTGGTGTCCCGGCACAGCCCGAACGTCAAGGGCGCCGCCGAGATCGCCACCTGGCTGACCACCAGCGACGCCGCGGACGGCATCGTGGCCGCGTCCGCCCTGCCCGCCCACACGCCGACGGCGCAGAAGTGGTGTGCGGCCCGGGCCGCCGACCGGTTCTACGCCGCGGACCCCTGCCCGACGATGCTCGACGCGGCCGGACGGATCGCCGAGAACTACGACTACATCCGCTTCGAGGGGCAGTTCGCCGACTCCTACGCGCAGACCTTCGTCGCCACGGCGAGCAAGAAGGGCGACCTGGCGGGCGCGCTGCCGGTGTGGCAGAAGCAGCTGGTGCAGGCCGCCGAGAACGCCGGCTACAAGGTGTCCCGTTGAGCCGGACCACGCCGACCGCAAGGACCAAGCCGACCGTGCGGACCACGCCGAGCGAGCGGACCACGCCGAGCGTGCCGACCGCAAGGACCAAGCGGCCCGTGCGGCCCGGCCGCCGGGGCCGCTGGACGGGCCCGCTGTTCGTCGGCCCGTACCTGCTGTTCCTGATCGCCTTCGGCCTCCTCCCGGTGGGATACGGCCTGTGGACCACCTTCGTGGTCTCCGACCCCTACGGCGGGGAGCGCACCGGGACCGACAACTGGACCAGGGTCGCGTCCGACTACCGGCTCGGGCCGGCCGTCGAACACATCGCGCTCTACCTCGCCATCTGGCTCCCGCTGCTGCTGCTGACGGTCGTCTCGCTCAGCCTCCTGCTGCACGCGCGCAAGGGACGGTTCGCCGGGGTGATGCGCCTGGCGTACTACCTGCCCGGCGCTGTGACGGGGTCGGCCGCGGCGATGATGTGGATCTTCATGATCAGCCCGCAGTACAGCCCCGCGGCGCCGCTGCTCCGGGCCCTGGGATTCGACTCCAGCGCGGAACTCCTCGGCGGGCCCTGGCTCCCGGTGGTCCTCTCGGCAGTCGCGGTCGAGGCGGGCGCCGGCGGCTGGATCGTGATCCTCTACGGGGCTCTCCAGTCCATCCCGGACGAGGTGATCGAGGCGGCCAGGATGGACGGCGCCAACGGCTGGCAGCAGGCCGTCCACATCAAGCTGCCGATCGTCCGCAAGTACCTCGCGTTCATCCTCATCACCAGCTTCGCCGGGGGGACGCAACTCTTCGTCGAGCCGCAGATGCTGTCGCTGGTCTCGAAGGGAGTCATCAGCGCCACGTGGTCGCCCAACCAGCTCGCCTACGTCTACGCCAGCGGTGAACTCTCCTTCGGCCGGGCCTCCGTGCTGTCCGTCCTGCTCCTGGCCGTCGGCCTGGGCGCGGCACTGATCGTCATCTACCGCACCAAGTTCTACGAGACCGACGCCCGGAGGTAGTCCCATGATCCCGATACCCCCGCGGCGGCACCGGGCGCGCGCACGGGCCGGTGCCTGGACGCGCGACGCGCTCCTGCTCGCGGCAGCCGCCGTCTTCCTCGCACCGGTCGTCTGGCTCGTCCTGGTCCCGACCAGGACCGAGGAGTCGATCCGCGACGGCTTCCCCTTCTCCATCGGTTCGCCGGCCAACATCGGGCGGGCCTGGGAGAACCTGTACGCCTTCAACGACGGCATCGTCCTGCGCTGGATCGGCAACTCGCTGCTCTACTCGTCGACCGGCGTGGCCCTGAGCCTGGTGCTCTGCATCACGGCCGGCTACGGGATGGCGAAGTTCCTGTTCGTCGGCCGGAAGACGCTGCTGATCTCGACGCTGATCGCCATGATCGTGCCGACCTCCGCCACCGTCCTCCCGCTGTACATCGAGCTCGCCGCGGTCGACCTCACCGGGACGGCCCTCTCCGTGATCCTGCCCCTGGCCTTCTACCCGTGGGGTGTCTACCTGGCCTACACCTTCTTCTCCAGCAGCCTGCCGGACTCCCTCCTGGAGGCGGCCCGGGTGGACGGCGCCTCCGAGGTGAGGATCTTCTTCTCCGTCGCGCTGCCGCTCGCCCGGCCGCTGGTCGCGCTGAT
Source organism: Kitasatospora sp. NPDC127035 (assembly GCF_042726075.1). Taxonomy (NCBI): domain Bacteria; kingdom Bacillati; phylum Actinomycetota; class Actinomycetes; order Kitasatosporales; family Streptomycetaceae; genus Kitasatospora; species Kitasatospora sp. NPDC127035. The sequence goes on from NZ_JBHXDN010000018.1 coordinate 98,152, forward strand.
CGGCTTCTTCGGCTTCGTCTCGGCCTGGACGAACTTCATGCTGCCCTACCTGATGCTCGGCGACACCGACGACTACCCCCTGCCCCTGGGGCTGAGCGTCCTGCCGATGGAGAACATCGTCTCGGGCAACCCCAACTTCTCCAACATCGACATCGGACTGCCGGAGGCGGCGCTGGCCGGCGTCCTCTCCGTGCTGCCGATCCTGCTGATGTTCCTCCTCGCCCAGCGCCACCTCACCTCGGCGCAGCTCGCCGGGTCCGAGAAGGGCTGAGGCGCCCCCACACCCCCTCCCACACGCTCCACCTCCCCACCCACCCCCCACACGCTCCACCTCCCACACGCTCCACCCCCCCACCCACCCCCACCTCCTGAGTCGTGAGGAGTTCGACGATGAACTACCTGTCCACCAGACCGCGCCGTACCCGAGGGCGCCCCGCGGGTCCGCCCGTCCGGGCGGTCTCCGCCCTGATCACGCTGCTGATCGCGACGGCCGGCCTCGCGCCGGTGCCCGCCGCGGCGGCGACACCCACCGTCCGCCACGTGGCGACGACGGGTAACGACAACGCGGCCGGTACGGCGGCAGCGCCGTTCCGCACTATCCAGCGGTGCGCCGACCTCGCGGTCGCCGGCGACACCTGCCTGATCGGAGCCGGCACCTACCGGGAGACGGTCACCCCGAAGGCGTCCGGCAGCGCGGGTGCGCCCATCACCTTCACGGCGGCCCCCGGCGCCCGGGTGACCGTGGACGGGACGGACCCGGTCGGCGGCTGGGTCCGCGACACCGGACAGATCTACAGGGCGCCGGTGAAGCTCGCCGGCACCCCCGCCGCGCCCTACGGCTCCACCAAGTACCCGGCCAACGCGGACCTCTGGGCCAACCAGGTCTTCACGGCAGGGTCCCTGGTGCCCGAGGCGGCGTACCCGGCGGCCACCAGCGACCCGTGGCAGGAGTCCTTCATCACGGGGGGCTGGAAGTCCACCCGCTCCGGATCCCCCGACCACTGTCCCACGCCCCCCTGCACCGCCATGCTGACGGGCACGCTGACGTACGACCAGTTCCCCGCGCTGGGCGACATGACCGGGGCGACGGTCTACCTGGCGGGAGGGTGGGTGGCGAACTCGGCGTCCGTCACCGGCGGCACGCTGGACAGCGGCAACAAGGTGCTCCAGCTGCGGTTCCCCGCGAGTGACAAGCACGTCGAGCCGGGTGCCGAGAAAACGTCGAAGTTCCGCGTCGTCGGCAAGAAGTCCCTGCTGCGGGGCCCGAACGCCTGGTACTACGACCCGGCCGGGCAGCAGCTCTACCTCTGGGCCCCCAACGGCGCCGCACCCGAGGGCGTGACGGCCAAGCGCCGCAACTACGGGTTCGACCTCAACGGACGAAGCCACATCACCGTCCGCGACATCGGGCTGCACGCCACCACGGTGACGACCGACGACAGGAGCAGCCAGAACGTCCTCGACGGCATCACCGCCCAGTACACCTCCACCTGGCAGACCACCCAGTTCGACAGCAGCCTGCCCTACGCCGGCATCTACGACGCCAACCACCACTCCGACAGCGGCATCCTGCTGCACGGCACCGGGAACGTGATCCGCAACAGCGTGCTGCGTCTCTCGATGGGCAACGGCATCTCGATCCGGGGCAGCGGCCACGTCGTGACCAACAACCTGATCCGCGACGTCGCCTACGGGGGCACCTACACCGCGGCGGTGGCGCTGGAGGTCGGCAGCAAGGACGTGACGATCACGCACAACACCATGCGCAGCACGGGGCGTGACGTGATCAACATGAACACCAACGCCTATCCCAACGACGGCTACCGCAACATCCGCATCGCCTACAACGAGATGACCGACTACGCGAAGATCAACTACGACCTGGGTGCCGTGTACACCTGCTGCAACACGGCCTACACCGGCACCAGGATCGACCACAACTGGATCCACGACCCGGCCCAGATCGGCAACGGGTTCCACTTCGACAACGGCAGCTACGACCTGAACGTCGACCACAACGTGATCTGGAACCTGCGCGGTGGAACGGGCGTCTCCTTCGGCGGCTTCGAAGAATCGGGCAAGGACCTGCCCTACCTGACGGGTGCCTTCACCGCCAACACCATCGTGTCCGCCGACAATTCCACGATCTACCACTACTACGCCAAGCCGTCCCGCGTGGCCAACAACGTCCTGCGGAACAACATCCTTGACGGCTCGCACAAGGACGGGAGGCCGTACGACCACGTCGACGACGGAACTCCCAACCAGAGCAACAACCTGATCACCACCCGGAGCAAGGACGGCGGTCTGCCCGACCCGAAGTACCGCGGCCCCAACTCCGGTGACTTCACCCTCACGCCCTCCTCGCCGGCGGTCGACGCGGGTGTGCCGGTGGCCGGTGTCACCGACGGCCACTCCGGGGCGGCCCCGGACCAGGGTGCGTACGAGACGGGGCAGGCGGCCTGGGTTCCCGGGTGCACCCTCGACGGGTGCGGCTCGGCGGCCGGCAAGCCCGCGGTGCTGGTCAGTGCCAAGAGCGGCAAGGTCGTGGGGCTCCAGGGGGCCGGGGCCGCCCGGTCCGCCGTCCAGCAGACGCTGGGGGTGGCCGCCGGCCAGCAGTTCACCGTGACACCGGTCGGAGGCGGTGAGGTCAAGCTGGTCGACCGCGAGGCCGGCCAGTGCCTGACCCCGGCCGGCGGATCCAGCGCCGACGGGACCCCCGTCCGGTCCGCACCGTGCGGCGGCGACACGGCCCAGATCTGGACGGTGGCCGACACCGTCCTCGGCTTCCGGCGCCTGGTCTCCAGGGCCGGCGGCAAGTGCCTGGACGTCGAGGGCGGTTCGATCGCCGACGCCGCCCGGCTGATCCTGTGGCCGTGCGGACCGCAGGCCAACCAGCAGTGGACGGTGGCCAACGTCTCCACCGGGTGACGTACGTCCCGGTCGCAGTGGTGGGGGGGGCGCCGGGCGGGGCGGCGCCGAGGGGGCGGGAGGGGTTGGGCCACCCCGCGAGCGCGGGGGGGTGCCGGCGAACGGGGGCGGAGGGGAGAGGCGGCGGCTGGG
>NZ_JBHXDN010000018.1:101224-102566 GCF_042726075.1 Kitasatospora sp. NPDC127035
GGCGCCGCTCTCCCCCGACCCCTCCCGCGTTCCGGGGCCTCCCTCTATCCCACGCTGCTTGTTTTCGGCCGGTCGGCGTGGGGCCCTGCCCCGGGGCCCGCCCACCACCTTGGGTTCCAGGAGTCGTTGCCACACCCCGGTTCAGGGGATTGCACCGGACTTCGAGATCCGTAAGGACCGGACGGCTCAGGGGCCTGTGAGGCTGAGCCGGGAGCGAGCGGCATGTTCCCGGCTCATGGAGCAGGGCCACAGCAACACCGAGGCCTGCCGGATCGCCGGTATCGGCCAGAGACAGAGGAGGTGGCAGTGGCACAGGTGACGGAGCGAATCGAGCCCACAGCGGTGGTCAAGGCGACACCGTTGTCCCAGCAAGGCGCATCTGGGTTTCACGTGGTCGGCAGGACCCCGATCGAGCCGGGGATGGTCGTCCGGCACACGGACGCGCCCTCGCGGGGCCTGACGGTCACCCGGTACTCCCGAGCCGCCAGCGGCGTGATCTTCGCGCCCGCCCGGGAAGAATTCGCCCGTGTCGCGCTGGAGTGCATGGTGGCCGCACCGAGCAGGACGGGGGCCTGACCATGGGGCGAGTGACGCTTGACGGCACCGACGACCCGACCGAGGAACACGAACCGAAGCCCGGCGGCCGGTCCTACCTCCCGGCCGCGCCCACCGAGCCGCCCCCGGCGGCACCGGCCGGGGTGAAGGTCGGGCCGGTCCCCCGGGGACAGGTCGCCGGCAAGGAGAAGGTGCAGCCGTACATCACCACGGCGGTGGCGGAGGCCGCCCGCAACGCAGTGGTGGCAACGACCCCGTACGAGGGGGGATACCAGTCCCTGAGCGATCTGATCGAAGACGCCATCGTGGAGAAGGTGGCGAAGCTGCAGAGGACGTTCAACGAGGGAAACCCATTCCCCGAGCGGCCCAGAAGGCGGATTCGTACGGGCCGACCTCTGGGCCGGTAGGTCACACCGTTGCCAGAGGGGCGCCCCCGCCGCAGCCCGTCTCGAAGGACTCCTGCGGCCCGGGCGCCCGGCGCCCTGACCGGGACCGCCTCCGGTCGTCGAACCCGGCAGAGCGCCCCGGACCAGGGCGCGTACGAGACGGGGCAGGGGGCCTGGCGTGCCTGGACGTCGAGGGCGGTTCGACCGCCGACGCCGCCCGGCTGATCCTGTGGCCGTGCGGACCGCAGGCCCACCAGCAGTGGAGGCCGGCGTCTCCACCGGGTCACGGACGTCCCCGACACAGTGGTGGGGGGGGCGCGGGGGCGGGCGCGCCGGGGGGGGGGGGCGGGCGGGGGGGGGCGGGCGCCGCCCACGCCGCCGGCGGGCGGCCCCCCCGCGCG
>NZ_JBHXDN010000018.1:102576-115954 GCF_042726075.1 Kitasatospora sp. NPDC127035
GCCCGGCGCTGGGGCGCGGCACCACTTGTGTCAGCCGGCGTCCGGGGAGCCCTGCTCCCGGACGACGGCGACGTCGCCCGCCCCGACGGTCAGGCGGCCCGTGATCGTCGTGTTCGAGAGGAGCTCGACCCCGCCGCACGCGACCTCGACCGTGTCGTCGGTGTGGTTGAGGACGAACAGCCAGCTGCGCCCGTCCTCCGCCGTGCGGCGGACGACCTCCACCCCGTCGCCGGCGCCCGGCGCCGTACTGCCCACGCCCGCCTCGTCCAGCGCGCCCGCGATCAGCGCCCGCAGCGAGGAGTCGTCGAAGCGGGTGGCGGCGTAGCGCGCGAGGCCGGCGCCCGCGCTGTGGCGCAGCAGGGCCGGCCCGCCCGCCGCGGGGCCGTCGGCGAACCGGGCGTCGACGACGGCGCCGTCCGGGTGGACGGCCTCCGCCCAGATCCGCCCGGTCAGTCCGTTGTCGAGGGTCAGGGCGGCGCCTTCCCGCAACGGCAGGAACTCGTCGACGGTCAGCCCGAGCAGGTCCCGCAGGGCGCCCGGGTGGGGGCCGGGGTGGAGGCGGTCGTCGCGGTCGACGAGTCCGGAGAACGGACCGACCAGCAGGTGGCCGCCGCCGTGCACGTACGCGGTGAGCGCCCGGACCGTCCCGGGGGTGGCCAGGTAGTGGCTGGGGAGCAGCACGAGCCGGTACCGGGACAGCACGTCGGCGGAGACGTCGGAGGGGATCACGTCGCACACCACGCCCTGTTGCCAGACCGCGCGGTGCCATGCCTCGGCCTCTGTGGCGTACTCCAGGTCGACGCTCGGCCGGCCGCCCATTTCGAGGGCCCAGTAGTTCTCGTAGTCCCACAGCATCGCGACCTCGCCCGTCACCGTGGAGCCCGCGACCTCGCCGATCCTGCGGAGCACCGCGCCCAGCCGGACGACCTCCTGCCAGATCCGGGTGGACTCACCGCCCTGCGGGACCATCGCGGAGTGCCACTTCTCCACACCGGAGTCGGACTGGCGCCACTGGAAGAAGCAGGCCCCGTCCGAACCGCGGGCGATGTGCGCGAGGCTGTTGCGCAGCATCTCGCCGGGGCGCTTCGCGGTGTTCCGCGGCTGCCACTGGACGGCCGAGGTCGAGTGCTCCATCAGCAACCAGGGCCGGCCCGCGGCGATCCCCCGGGAGAGGTCGGCGCTGAAGGCGAGCCCGGTGTGGGCCTCGGGGTCGGCGGCGACCAGGTAGTGGTCGTTGGTGACGAGGTCGACCTCCGTTCCCCAGGCGCAGTAGTCGGCCCACTTGAACGACCCGGCCATGAAGTTGGTGGTCACCGGCCGTCCCGGTGAGTGGAGGTGGAGGATGTCACGTTCCGTCCGGTAGCAGGCCAGCACCTCGTCCGAGGCGAAGCGGTAGTAGTCCAGTTGCTGGGCGGGGTTGGTGCGGCCCGGCGTGGCGCCGGGTATCCGGACCTGCGACCAGGCGCTGTAGCGCTGACTCCAGAAGGCCGTTCCCCAGGCCCGGTTGAGGCCGTCGAGGTCGCCGTGGCGGGCGCGCAGCCAGCTGCGGAACGCCTCGGCGCTGGTGGGGCAGTGGCAGTGCGTGTTGTAGCCGCCGATCTCGTTGCCGACGTGCCACATCACCACGGCGGGGTGCTCGCCGTAGCGGCGGGCGAGCCGGTCGGCGACGACGCCGGCACGGCGCCGGTAGTCCGGTGAGGACGGGCAGAACCCCTGGCGCGAGCCGTGGCCCAGGCTCCGGCCGAGGTGGTCGACGAACTGGGCGTCGGGGTACTCCTCGGAGAACCACGGCGGGGGCGAGGCCGAGGGGGTGGCGAGGTCGACCGACACACCGCCCTCGTGCAGGAGGGCGATCACCTCGTCCATCCCGGAGAAGTCGAAGCGGTCCTGGTCGGGCTCGATCCACGACCACGAGAAGATGCCGAGCGACACGAGGTTCACGCCGGCCCGCTGCATCAGCCGGATGTCCTCACGCCACACGTCCCGGTCCCACTGGTCCGGGTTGTAGTCACCGCCGAACGCGAGTCGGGGCACCGAGCCCCAGGATGCGGCTCCCGGCACGGCTGCGGGCCCGGTTGCCGGGTTCGGTGTCGATGAGGGGGAAAGCTGTGACACTCGTCACTCCCAGGAGAAGGTGTGCGGAACGGGGGTGGGCCGGCGGGGCGGGCGGTGCCGCCGCGGCCGGACCCCTACAGTCAACACACGAATGTGACCGGTATCAACGATCTGAGCGGACATCATGGCTGTTGTAGCTAATGTTGGCATAACCATTGACAGTAAAATTGATACCGGTAACATCCCACTGACCAAACTCCGTCACGGGCGGTCGGTCAGGCCTTGCGTCGACGCCGGAGTCCGCGTTCCATGGGCGGACGCGGATTCCCCTTCCGGTCCACTCCACCCCGGGCCGGTACTCGGGGCCGAGGACCGCGTGCAACGGAGGTACGGCGCATGGTGACCCTGATCCAGCTGGAAGTACTCACGAAGGTGATCGAGTCCGGGGGCTTCTCCGGGGCGGCGAAGTCGCTGTTCACCAGCCAGCCGGCCGTGTCGAACCACATCCGCAACCTGGAGCGGTCCCTCGGCGCCCAGCTCGTCCACCGCACCAGCCAGGGCGCCCGCCCCACGCCGGCCGGGGAGATCGTGGTCGAGCACGCCCGGCGGATCTTCGGGATCATGGACGAACTGGAACTCGCCGTCGCCGAGCACCGGGGCCTGGGCGCCGGCCGGCTGGTGCTGGCGGGGACGACGACCCTGGGCACCTACCTCCTGCCGCTGCTGCTCTCCGAGTTCGCCCTGCGGGCCCCGAAGGTCTCCTGCCAGATCAGGGTGGGGAACGAGGAGACGGTCGAGTCGTGGCTGCTGCGGGGCGAGGTCGCGCTGGGGCTGTGCGCCGGCACGCCGCGGGACGAACAGCTCGTCGCCCAGGGCATGTTCGAGGAGGCCATGGTGCTGGTGGCGGAGCCGGGTTCACCCCTCATCGGCCGGGCCCTGACCCCCGCCGACCTGGCCGACCAGCGGTTCCTGATGCGCGAGGCGGGCTCCGCCACCCGTCGGCTCCAGGAGTCCGCGTTGCGGACGTGGGGGCTGGAGCGCGCCGAGCAGTGGGACATGTGGGGGACGGACACCCTGAAGCAGGCCGTCTCCCGGGGGCTCGGCCTGGCGGTCGTCTCCGAGCACGTCATCCGCCAGGAGACGGAGGCGGGGATGCTCGCGGCGCTGACCGTCGTGCCGGCCCCGCCCGTCCGGACGGTGTCCCTGGTACGGCGGGCCGACCGGGCGCTCACGCCGCCGGAGGAGGCGTTCGTGGCGCTGGTCGGAGCCGTCTCCGAGTGGCCCGGGTGACGGGCGGGACAGGTCGGGGCGGGCGGGGCCGGAGGGGTCGGCGGGGTCGGCGGGGTCGGCGGGGCCGGGCGGGGCGTCAGTACCGGATGCAGGCGGAGCGCAGGTCGGTGTAGAAGTCCCACACGTCCGGGGAGCACTCCGGGGCGCCGAGCTGCGAGGCCTTCGCCCCCATGTGCGGCAGGTGGGAGTACGCGCCGACACCCGGGCGGTTGACGTGCAGCATGCCCGCCTGGAAGTCCTGGAGGGCCTGGAACATCAGGGACGGGTTCTGGGTGAAGACGGTGCCGGACATCCCGTACTTCACCGAGTTGGAGATGCGCATGGCGTCCTCGTAGCCGTCGCACTCGATGACGGACAGGACGGGGCCGAAGACCTCCTCCTGGGCGATCTCGCTGTCCCAGGCCACGTCGGTCAGGACGGTGGGCTCCATGAAGTAGCCGGGGGTGTCCAGGGCCGCTTCCTTGCCGCCGCAGGCCAGCGTGGCGCCGGCCTCGACGGCGGTGCGCACCGCGGTCAGACAGGCCTGCAGGCGCTCCTCGTTGACCACCGGCCCGATGTCCGCCCAGTCCTGGTCACCGCGCCCGATCCGCATGGCGGACACGCGCGGGACGAGGCGCTCCAGCAGCGCGTCGCGGACGGCGCGGTCCACGATGACGCGGCTGGTGGCGCTGCACCGCTGGCCGCTCTGGCCGAACGCGCCGTGGATGACGGCGTCCGCGGCCGCGTCGAGGTCGGCGTCGGCGAGCACGATGAGCGCGTTCTTGCCGCCCAGTTCGAGCTGGGCGCGCATCAGCCGGCCCGCGCCGGCCCGGTTGATGGCCTGTCCGACCGGCAGGGAGCCGGTGAAGGAGATGCCGGCGACGCGCGGGTCGGAGACCAGGGCCTCGCCGGGGTCGCGGTCGCCCTGGACGAGGTTGAGGACGCCGGCGGGCAGCCCGGCGTCGACGAACGCCTGCACCAGCAGCGCCGAGGTCCAGGGGGTCAGCGGCGAGGGCTTCAGGACGGCCGTGCAGCCGGCGATCAGGGCGGGCGCCACCTTCCACATCGGGATGGCGACCGGGAAGTTCCACGGGGTGATGAGTCCGACCACGCCGAGCGGGCGCCGGAACGTCATGGCGAGGGTGCGCGGCTCCTCGGCCGGGGTGGTGACGCCGTTGATGCGGCGGGCCTCGCCGATGGTGAAGTCCAGGATGGTCAGCGAGCGCGCCACCTCGCCCCGGCCCTCGGACAGGCGCTTGCCCTGCTCCCTGGTGATCGCCTCGGCGAACAGCTCGGAGCGCTCGGTGATCAGGGCGGCCGCGGCCTTGAGCAGCTTGGCGCGTTCGATCGGCCCGACCGCGTCCCAGTCCCGCTGGGCGGTGGCCGCCGCGGTGACGGCGGCGGTGGCGTCACCGGCTCCGGACTCCGTGAACTCGCCGATCACGTCGGAGGTGTCCGCCGGATTCAGGTTCGGTCGCACCTGCCCCGTGATCGAGGGCGACCAGCGGCCGGCGATGTGGTTGAGCAGGTGCTCGGGGTGCGGATTCGACATGGCGGACTCCGTGACAGGAAGAGGGAGCAGGGAGGTGGCCCGTGCGGTCGGACGGGCGGCCGTGCGGTTGGACGCCGGGCCGACGGCCCTGATGAGGGGCCAGGGGCGTCGACCCGGCAGCGAGGGGGTGGTCAGCCCATGTGGACGGCGATCCGGGGGGCTGCCCCGGTGCGGGCCGCGGCGACGGCCGCGTCGATGTCCGTGAGGGGGAAGGAGTCGGGGACGAGCCGGGCGAACCGGTCCTGCACCGGGGTGCGGACGAGGAAGTCGACGGACTCGGTGAGGTCCTCGACCGTGTAGTTGTGGCTGCCGACGACACGGGTGAGGTTGCGGACGAAGGTGTTGGGTTCGAAGGCCACCTGTGGGCCGGGGGACACGGAGCCGACGAGGGCCACGCGGCCGTCCAGCCCGACGAGGTCCAGGGCGGACTGGACGGCCGCGTGGTGGCCGGACAGTTCGAAGACGACGTCCGCGCCGAACTCCTTGACCGCTGTTTCCAGCGCGCCCGGGGAGCAGGCGACACCGGCCCCGAACTCCAGTGCAAGGTGCCGCCGGCCCGCGTCGACGTCGCAGGCGATGACGTTGCGGGCGCCGCGGTCGAGGGCGTAGGCGATGGCGGTGAGGCCGAGCATGCCGCAACCGATCACGAGCACGTTGTCGCCGGCCGTGAGTTCGGTGCGCCGGGCCGCGCACACGACGGTGGCGGTGGCGCAGTTCGCGGGTGCGGCGACCGCGGCGGGCAGTTCGTCGGGGACGGCGACCAGGCCGGTGCCCGCGACCAGGTGGCAGTGGGTGGCGAGACCGCCGTTGTACCGCCAGTGGTCGGTGATGGCCTCGTGGCCGTACTTGCGGACGCTCTCGCACTTCTGCGGGACGCCGCGGGTGCAGCGCCGACAGGTGCCGCAGGAGGTGCCGATCGTCCAGGTGACCCGCTGGCCGGGGGCGACGGGCCGGCCGTCGGCGAGGACGGGGGAGCCGCCGACGGCCTCGACGACGCCGACGGCCTCGTGCCCCAGGACGGTCGGCAGCGGGGTGGGCCGGTGGCCGGCGATGGTGTGCAGGTCGCTGCCGCACACGGTGGCCAGTTCGATGCGGACCAGGACCTCGCCGGGCAGGAGCCGGGGGAGGGGCTGCTGTTCCACGCTGAACCCCTTCTCGGGTCCGGACCAGACGGCCGCGGTCGGCGGGAGTGAGGCGCGGGGTACGGAGTTCACGGTACTGGGGTGCGTCATGTCCGGTTCCGCCTAGCGTCGGATCGTGAGGGCGGTGAGCGCGCTGCACCCGCAGCACCCGGCCACGAAGAGGAAGATGAGACTGGTGTTGCCGGTGCTGTCCATCAGGCCGCCGATGAAGGGCTCTGCGGTCCCGGCGAAGAGGTAGGCGAAGCAGTTGACAGCGCCGACCGCGGTGCCGGCCATCCGCTTGCCGGCGATGTCGGGGCAGAGCGCCCAGAACGAGGACTGCGGGCCGTAGACGAAGAAGCCGGTGAGGAAGAGGACCACGATGCCGGTGGTGACGTTCAGCGGCGCGAGGTACATCGTCATGGAGGCGGCGGCGCCCAGGACCATGAAGAGGATGATCGGGCGGTCCCGGCGGGCTCCGAAGAGCCGGTCGGAGATCTGGCCGTTGGTGAGCGCGCCGACCGCCATGCCGACGGGCAGCGCGACCGAGATCCACAGCGGGCTGATGCCGCCGCCGCCCTTCTTCCAGTTCTCGCCGAGGAAGTAGACCGGGACCCAGATCAGCAGGCCGTAGCGGGCGGTGTTCTGGAACCCGATGGCGATGCCGGTGGACCAGATCTTGGGGTTGCGCAGCACGGTCTTGTAGCGCTGGAAGGAGGTCTCGCCGGCGTACGCGGCGGCGTCGGCCCGGTCGTCCTCCTCGTCGGCCTCGGTGACGGAGGCGGGGGGCTTGATGCCGGCCTGCTTGGGGTTCTCACGGGCGACGAAGTAGAAGGTGATGCCGCCGACGAGCATCAGCAGGACCGGGACCCGGAAGATCCACTGCCAGTCGAGCTTGAGGGTGTCGACGACGATGGTGGAGGTGACGAAGGCGAGGACGGAGGCCATGCCGGCGGCGAAGGTGTAGAAGCCGAAGCTCTTGCCCCGCTCGCGCGGGCCCCACCAGTTGGAGATGACCCGGCCGCCGGAGGGCCAGCCGAGGGACTGCGCGAACCCGTTGGCGCCCCACAGGAAGCTGAGCGACCTGGAGCCGACGGAGAAGCTCGTGCACCAGTTGAGGATGGTGGACAGGATGGCGCCGGCGGTCATCATGCGCCGGCCGCCGAACTTGTCGGCGAGGTTGCCGTTGATCATCTGGCCGGCGGCGTAGGACCAGAGCAGGATGCCGCTGATGCCGCCCAGTGCGGCCTTGCTCAGACCGAGGTCGGCCTGGATGCCGGGGATGGCGAAGCCGAAGGTCTGCCGGCCGGTGTAGAAGAAGAAGTAGCAGAACATCGCGGCCAGGAGCATGCGCCACTTGAGCTTGTTGTACTTGCCCTCGCTCACGAGTTCGAGGGTGGGGGTGCCGGGTCTCGGACCTTTGGTGTCCGATCTGGTGTTCTCGGCGTTCGACATGGTTCTCGACCGATCTGGGTGGGGGCCGGGGAGCGCCGCATGGCAGGCGGCGCGAGGTCGAGGCGGCGGCTGCCGCCGGTACCACGGCCGCCCCCCGAAGGGGCGGCCGCGGCCTGTCAGTGCGCGTGAGCGGTACCGCTCTCCTGCTGGGCGACGAGTGTGGTGGCCACCCAGAAGGCGTCGTAGTTGTGGATGACGGCGGGGTCGCCGTACGGCTCGTCGAGCGGTTCGGGCTCCGGGAGTCGACGGTTGATCAGGAACGGGATCTGGAGCTCGCCCAGTGCCCCGTGGGAGCGCAGCGGGGCGTCCAGCCCGCTGAGGTCGTGCCAGGCGGGGAAGCGGCCGAGGGCGGTGCCGGCTTCGGCGAGGACCACGATGTCGCCGATGCGGTCGGCGGGCTGCGCGAAGCGCGCGGCCGCCTCCTCGCGGCCGTGCACCTCCTGGATGCCCCCGATGGCGCGCAGGGCGCCGATCGTGGCGTCGCGGTCGGCGCCCTCGGGGAGGTACACGCTCGCGAAGGAACCGAGCGCGCCGTGGTGCACCGTGTACGGGTCCGTGATGGGCAGGATGACCCGCAGACCCTCGGCCTCGGCGTCCGCGGGGACGCCGAGGATGCGTCGGACCTCCTCCTCGACGAAGACGACCTGGGCGCGGCCCTGGGCGTCGGTCTTGGCGCTCATGCCGTGGTCGGCGGTGAGCACGACGGTCGCACCGAGTTCGGCCAGCCGACCCGCGTAGTGGTCGATCTTCTCGTAGAGGTCGTTGGCGGCCTCGGTACCCGGCGCGTTCTTGTGCTGGATGTAGTCCGTCAGCGACAGGTACATCAGGTCAGCGCCGCGGGTTTCGAGAATTCTCACGCCGGCGGCGAGAGCGAACTCGCTGAGGTCGGCCGAGTATACGGTCGGGAGCGGCTTTCCGACCAGGTCGAGAACGTCGCCGATTCCGTTCTCCTCGACGGTGGCCAGATCGGCCTTCTCGGCGGAGAAGCAGATGCCCCGGCGCGAGGGCGGGACGAACTCGCCGGACCCGTCGAGCGAGGGGCCCTCCTCGACGAGACCGGCGCCGAGCAGCCGGCGCAGCTTGTCCTTCGCGGTGACCACGACGACGTCCAGTCCGGCCTCGTTCGCCGCCGCCAGGAGGGTGGGCGCGCGCAGGAACCGCTTGTCGTTCATCAGGACTTCTTCACCGAGCCCGGTGTCGAAGATGTAGTTCCCGCTGATGCCGTGCACGGCCGGCGGCCGGCCGGTGGCGATGGACACGTTGTTGGGGTTGGTGAGGGCGGGCATCGCGCAGTGCGCCGGCCACGAGGTCCCCTCGTCTTCGAGGACCTTGCTCAGCCAGGGCATCCGACCGGCCGCCATCGCCTCGATGTGGTAGTCCGGCTCGCTGCCGTCGATGCAGATGACGACGACCGGGTTTGCGGGCCTGGCGTACGTCCTGCCGTTGACGGTGAAATTCCCGGTGGTCACGGGGGGCTCCTTAGCGTGTCGTTTACGTGGCGCGTATCTGTTGGTAACGCAAGGGTGGTGGCGTGGCGGATCGGGAGGAACCCCCGATCCGGTTATCCGGGTCATAAGTGCGGACCGCTGCTTTACGGCAGCTTGAGTCGGCCTTGGAGAACCCTTTGGCAACGATCCGGTGAAGGCACGGATCAGCCCGGTGCGCGGTGCCCGGTGTGGCAACGGGGCGGGGGAGGGAGGGGAGCGCCGTCAGCGGCTCCCGGCCAGCTCCTGGGCCAACATGGCGGCTCCCAGACAGGCCGCCCTGCCGCCCACCCGTCCCACGACCACCTCCGGGCGCGGACCGCGCCGGTTGTTCCTCCGGAGGACGGAGCCGATCTCCTGCCGCAGGGCCGTGTCCGCCGCCGGCAGCGGTCCGCCGACGACCACCCGCTCCACCTCGGCGGCCAGGATCATCTCGGCGAGCGCCCTGCTGTCCGCGCTCCGCAGCGTCACCGTCCGGTCGTCCGGCGAGTCCCCGCCCGGGGCGAAGGCCGCTGACCCCGCTGATTGCCCTCCGCGCAGCACCGCGGCCAGGACCGGGTCGCCCGATGCCACGAACACGAACGCGTCGCACCCGCGACCGGCTCCGAGCCTCCCCTCGGCGACGGCACCGGCGTGCCCCGCGTGTCCGAGGGCGACGGGCACGTCGAGGTGCTCCTCCAGCCAGCAGCGCAACGGCGTGCCCGCCCAGCCCAGTCGGGGCACCGTGGCGACGCCCGTGATCCGGTCGACGGATCCGCCGACCACGAGGCCGGCCGCCACCACCGGCATTCCCCGGCGGTTGGCGAGCGCGGCGAGGTCGCTCGCGCAGCCGAGCAGGGTGTCGAGCACGGCGTCCGGGCCCCGGTGCGGCCGGGTGTACCAGCGCTCGGACTCCCTCACCCGGCCGTCGCCGGTCATCACGGTCCCGTTGATGTAGCGCGCGCCGACGTCCAGGGCGACGACACTCGTCCCGGAGGCGGGACGCCGTCGCGCGGTCTCCTGTCCCGGTGCGCGGGGAAGGGCGCCGAGCTGTTCGGCGGGTGTGCCCCGCGCCGTGGTGGTGGCGCGGTCACGGTCCGGTGCGGGGCGGACGTGTTCGGGGTGCGGACGGGTGACGGTCATGGCGGCCCTGCCTCCGGGTGGTCCTGAGGGTGGTGTGCAGTGCCGCCGCCGCGCGGGCGGAGCGCACCTGCGTCCCGTCCCGACGAGAACGGCGGCCCGGGCCCGGGGCGACGGCATCGCGCTACGCCCCGTCCCGGGAGCGCGGGATCCGATGGTTGGTGAGGGGGAGGGCGGTGGCAAGGCCCGAAATGGTGATGGGGTGGATAGCGGAATCGTATGGGGGCGCTCCGTGCCCGGTGTCGGCGTGAGAAGTCCGGATCGTGTCGTGCGGATTTCCGCTCGGTAACACCCTGGCCGGATCGGCCGGGATGATGCCTGACGCCCGGTCGGGAAGGTCGGCGCGGGAGGTGTCGGGACGTTCAGGAGGCTCCGGGGCCGCCGGAGGTCGCCGGTCGGCCGGAGCGCGGCACCGGCCCCAATTCCTCTGAACGCGGCGGCACTTCACCCCGTCGGTTCGGTCCCTGGGCGATCGCGGTGGCCGGCGACCGGTGGATCCCGGCCGCTCGACGACCCGTCGCGGATTCCCGGGGAACACCCCGGCCGCCGGGAGGAATCGATCCGGACCGGACCGAGGGGCCGGAGCGGTGACCCGCCGCTCGCGCCCTTCCCCGGGATCTTGAAGAGAGTCCCCGTCCCCGATTCCGCGCACGGATATCCGGTGCGTGAGTATTGACAGCGCGGTTTCGCTGGCGCTGTAGTTCGACTCAGTCGCCCCGCCCGGTTTCGCCGGTTCTTGCCTGAACGGCACCGGCCACCCGAGCGGCTGCAGACCCTCGTCCGGCCGACCCGTGACGCCCCCACCCCGGCGCCGACGGCCGCCCCGCGCGACACGCACCGTCGACCCCACCGATCGGGTCTCCCGTACCCACCCCACCCCGCTCGACCACGCCCTTGCCGGGGCCGTGGTTCGACGGCACCGGTTGACACACCCCCTCAGGAGAAGACCATGGACGACTCTTCCCGCACTCCCTCCGAGATCAGCCGCCGGAGGGTCGTACAGCTGCTGGGCGCCGGCGCGGTGATGGCCACCGCCGGTACCACCATGACCGCCGCCACCGCGGAGGCGCACGCCAACCCCTGGTCGGGGCTGGTGGCGGCGGTTCTGGACGAACCTGATGCGGAGACCAACGCCCGCGGGCTGAAGACGCTGCTGGAGAACGCCGGTTTCGCCGTGATCACCCTGAACCCGAACCAGGGGGTGCGCTACCAGGCCGCGCCGTCCACGCTGTCCGCGGCGAACGCGGCGGCCGCGGCGAACGCGAGCGGTGTGCAGGAGGTGGCCCTGGTCGCCTTCGGCAGCTTCGCCGGCACCCTGCCCTCGTACTCCACCTTCGAGACGGGTCAGCGTGCGTCGCTGCAGGCCTTCGTCAAGGCCGGCGGAGTGGTCCTCGACCTCGCCCAGCCCGACCGGCCCGGTGTCGGCGTTCCCTACCTGCCGGTCTTCGACTACCAGTACGACGCGGTCCCGATGCACGCGGTGCGCACCGACTACGACTCCAACACGATCTACCCGGTGGACACCAACCATCCGCTGGTGAAGCCTCTGGCGGTGTCCACGGCAGCGGCCACCAGTGGCCAGGTGCTCACCGGCCGCCGGACCCGGCGCAGCGACGGGGGATACGAGAAGAAGCTCTGGACCAGTTGGGAGTCGCTGGGGGCCTGGGCCGAGATGCGCGTGCTCCTGTCCTGCGTGCCGGGAACGACGGGCTTCCCGGCGGCCCTGGTGGAGGGCAGGCACGAGAAGGGCAGGTACCTGGTCTCCAGCCTCACCATCGACAAGTGCTACGCGGCGGACGGCACCACGCCGGTCGAGTCCGCCGCCGCCATCGAGGACAGTCACACCTTCTTCAACGCCCTGACGGGGTACGTGCAGAAGGTGCGGGCTTCGAGCGCGCCCGGCGTGTCCACCACCCCGTCGCCCAAGGCCGGTCCGCTCGTCGGCGACGTGAGCGAGACCACGGCACGGATCTGGGCACGGCCGGGTGTGAACCGGGTGGCCTACCCGATCTGGAGCTGCCAGGTGAGCGGCGGGGCCGTGAACCAACCCGCCGACCGGACCATCATGCCCGACAACGACGAGACCGTCCTGTTCGACGTGACGGGCCTGACGCCGGACACGGACTACACCTTCACCATCACCTGTACGACCCCCGACGCCCCTTCCGTCCCGCTGACCGGGAAGTTCAGGACCGCACCGGTGTCGTCCGCGGCCACCAAGGTCATCCTGGGCGTGGGCTCCTGCGCACACAGCATCTCGAACCCCGTGTGGAAGCAGATCTTGGACAGCCAGTGTGAGGGCTTCGTCATGCTCGGCGACACCCCGTACGCCGACCGGGGGCTCAGCTTCAAGGGCGGCACTCCCCCCACGGACACCGAGGTCCTGACCAAGGCGCGCAGGACCCACCGGGAGTTCCTGGCCGCGCCCGGAATCGACAACCTGGTCAGGTCGATGCCGGTCTGGGGGACGTGGGACGACCACGACTACGGCGCCAACGGCTCCGACGGCACCTTCGTGAAGAAGGACCTGTTCCGCCAGGTGTTCGTCGACTACCGCGCCAACGCCTCCTTCGGCCACGCCACCAACGGGACCCAGGCGGTGACCGGCCGGGGTCCCGGTGAGGGCATCTACACGTCCTTCCGGCGCGGCCCGGTCGAGGTGTTCCTCATCGACCCGCGGTGGTTCTCCAACTCGGGTTCGAACCCGCGGGTCTGCATGGGGAGCGTCCAGAAGGACTGGCTGTTCGGGAAGCTGAAGGCGAGCACCGCCAAGTTCAAGCTCCTCGCTTCGGGAATGACCTGGTACGACAAGGCCGGCCCCGAGAGCGACGACTGGTTCACCTACCAGGCCGAGCGGGCCGAGTTGTTCAAGCACATCAGGGACAACAACATCAAGGGCTGCGTCCTGCTCAGCGGGGACATCCACGTCTCCCGCACCCTGAAGAACCACGGGGACCCGAACGTCGGTTATGACCTGTGGGAGTTCGTCGTCAGCCCGCTGCACGACAAGACGGCCGCCGACGTGCACCACGTGGGCACCCCTCCTGTCGGTCTCGTGGACAAGGTCGCCGAGCCCCGTACCTTCCTCAAGCTGGAGGCCGACACCAGCACCGCCACGCAGGCGAAGCTGACCGCCACCTGGATCAACGCAGCCGGTAAGACGGTCATCGGCCCCCTCGTGCTCACCGCAGCCCAACTCGGCTACTGAGAGCCGTACCTGAGGTGGGGGGCCGGCGGCCCCCCCCCCCCCCACCACAAAGAACAACGGCCACACCCCCCACCGCCCCACCCCGCGGCCGGGGGAGCAGGGCGGCGCAAGCGCG